>JAPUHH010000083.1 GCA_027297825.1 Gammaproteobacteria bacterium | reverse complement strand
CGGTACATAAAAGTGTGATTCAATTTCACGTATTTTAGTTGTATGTAATGGCGTTAGTTTTTCTGAGACTTGGGTGTTTCAAATGCGCCGTACACTAACAGGCAATACAAATCAGGCTAGTTTTAGTATTTTCTGTCAGTTTAAAAAAACTTTGATTGCATTAAGGCGTGCAACATTTTCTCGACATTGGTCGTTGGGTGTAGTGGTCAATGACTTCAGTGAAAAGGCCGGTTTTGCCTTCCAAGGCAGAATAAGAATAAATGCTGCCGGGCTGTAAGCCAGTTGCCTAAGTATTATCTTTTATAGTTGTGCGCAGAAAACCGTTACTTAAAAGGATCTGAATGGCGCTTATTAAGCGCCTTGTTTCTATCAAGCGCTGGTGTACATCCCAGGTCCCCAAGCTCCCCGTCTAACCCCAAACCTATCTAACTTATATCAATATGAAATTTTAACGTGTAATGGATCAAGTATATTAGTAAATCATTATTTACTTAATTTATTTAATTGCTCAATAAGTGACTGTCGATCTATAAACAAATAAGTTCAGTAACTAATTGAGATTATTGACGAACTAACTTGGAGTGTTCTTTCAAATATTTATAACAATTAATTTGTACATTGTGGGCGATTGAAAATTTATTAAATTTTCGAAATTTAAGTTAGTATGTGATTACTTAGATTAATTATTTATGGCACGAAAGCCGATGTCTGAGCGATACATCATGCCTGGCCAAGAAATTTGTTGTACGAGTTCATAGGCGTGTTGCTGTGCAGTACGAATATCACTTCCCAATGCAGTTGCACATAAAACTCGACCGCCATTAGTTAAAACGTCGCTGTTGTGCAGTTTGGTTCCCGCGTGGAAAACTTTTTGTGCAACAAGCTCTTGTTGTGGCAATCCTTGGATAACTTCACCTTTGTCGTAATGTTCTGGGTAGCCTCCCGCAGCGAGCACTACGCCCAATGCAGTGCGTGAATCCCACTGAATAGTATGTTGATCTAATTGTTGCGCAAGGGCGGCCACACATAATTCTGCTAAATCCGATTGCATGCGCATCATAATGGGTTGCGTTTCCGGATCACCAAAGCGACAGTTAAATTCTAATACGTAAGGATCAGCTTGTGCATCGATCATCACGCCTGCATACAGAAACCCTGTATATGGTGTGCCTTGTTGTGCAAACCCTTCTACAGTCGGATAAATAATTTCTTCTAAAATGCGTTGATGCATCGATTTATTTACGATGGGTGCAGGAGAGTACGCACCCATGCCACCGGTATTGGGCCCTTGGTCGCCTTCATCACGCGCCTTGTGATCTTGCGAGGTTGCCATGGATAAAACATGTTCTCCATCAACCATGCATATAAAGCTCGCTTCTTCGCCGTGAATAAACTCCTCAACCACAATGCGTTGGCCGGCACCGCCAAAGCTATTGCCACTTAACATCTGTTTAGCGCTTTCTAGTGCATGTTGGTGGGTTTGTGCAATGATGACGCCTTTGCCCGCGGCTAAGCCATCTGCTTTGATTACGATTGGAACGGGTTTAGATAATATATAGGTGCTAGCATCTTGCAGGTTTGTGAAAGCTGCATAATCCCCAGTGGGAATGTTGTGTTGTTGCATGAATTGTTTTGCAAAAGTTTTAGATCCTTCTAATTGCGCTGTGGCTGCAGTGGGTCCAAAGATCGGTAACTGTTCGTCAATAAACTGATCAACGATACCCGCTACCAGAGGCGCTTCAGGCCCAACCAAAGTTAAATCTATACCTTGTTGTTTTGCAAAATCTAGTAGAGACGCAATATCTTCTGCATCGATATCAATATTAGTGGTTTTAGGCTCACTTGCAGTACCCGCATTGCCCGGTGCTACAAATATTTGTGCAACCTTAGTGGATTGGCACAGCTTCCAAGCTAAAGCATGTTCGCGTCCGCCACCACCTACCACCAAGACTTTCATTGCTGGATTAAACCTCTTGAGTCACTCATTATTTATAAATTTATGTGTAGTTTGTAAGCACAAACGCTAATGCAATCGGTAGTGTAATGATAGCGAAAAGATTACCAATGAGTACAATCGAAGCCACAGTCTTAGGTTGTTGGTTAAATCTTTCTGCAAATAAAAAATTCATTACTGCAGGTGGTAATGCACCAAATAATAGTAATGACCCTGCTTGAACAGTTGTAAAGTTATAGAATTGTATAATCATAAAGGCAATACAGAAACCAACAATCGGAGTAAGTAGGGCAAATAAAATTCCAATTTTCCATTCTTTAAAATCAACATTTGCTAAACGTACGCCTAAGGAAAATAACATTAAAGGAATCGCAATTTGGCCAAGCATTTGAATAGGTAGCATCACACTTTCTGGGATAGATAATGACGATGCATTGAGGATCAATGCCAGTGCCGCAGCCCAAATAACGGTTTGTTTTAGCAACATTGTTAAGCCTCGACCCGGAGTCAAAATTAGCGTGCCTAGCCCAAAGTGCGTAAGGTTGCCAACTAAAAATAACACCAAGCCTGTGACGAGCCCAGATTTTCCAAAAGCAAGCGTCATTAAAGGTAATCCTACATTCCCCGCATTATGAAACATCATGGGTGGAGCAATGGTTCGAAACGAATAGCTGGTCAGCTTAGAAATTAATAAAGCTATTACACCGGCAAGGAGTACAATCGTTAGGCCGGCAGCCGCTAACGGGAGTTGCTGGCTTAGCGTAAAGGATTTGTCACTAAAAGCTGCAAACACTAAGGCCGGAACAAATACATCTAAGTTGAGACGATTGGCCGTATGCATATTCAGTCGCCAGGCTCGACCCAGGGCAGTGCCTAGCATTACGATCGCAATAATCGGGAAGGTGATACTTAGAATTTGAACAAAAAGACTCACAACTAATGTTCTGATTTTTAATAGATCAAGTAACTTCGCAGCTGCAATGCTATCTCATGGATAGAGATTTTAGTTCCGTTAGTTTTTGCTCCTGCAATACCGGTATACAGTACTTTCTGTACATAAGACGAGGATTAAGCTTTACGAGGTACTTAGTGGCGGAAATGTCGCATGCCGGTTAGCACCATCGCAATTCCCAACTCATCAACTGCAGCAATAATTTCATTATCATTTTTTGAACCGCCGGGATGTATAATGGCAGTAATTCCATTTTCATGAGCCGCATCGATTGCGTCACGGAAGGGAAAGAATGCATCCGAAGCCATTACCGATCCCGCGACTTCTAGATTTTCATCTTGAGCCTTAATAGCGGCAATTCTGGCAGAATAGATACGACTCATTTGCCCTGCACCTACACCGATAGTTTGTTGGTTACGAACATAAACAATGGCATTGGACTTAACGAATTTCACTACCTTCCAAGCAAATAATAAATCGTTAAGTTCCTCATCTGTTGGCGAACGTTTGGAGACAATTTTTATATCTGTTTTATTAATCACGCCAAGGTCACGATCTTGTACTAATAAACCGCCAATTACGCGTTTGTAGTCAAAGGATTCAATCGTCCCTTCCCAAGCACCGCATTCCAATACACGAATATTCTTTTTAGCAGCTAATACTTCACGAGCGGCGTTTGAAATGATGGGTGCAATGAGTACTTCAACAAATTGCCGAACAATAATCGTTTTTGCAGTAGTAGCATCTAATTCTTGATTAAAAGCAATGATGCCACCAAATGCTGAGGTGGGGTCAGTTTGATAAGCCAACTCATAGGCTTGTAAAATATTATCTTCAGATGCAACGCCACAAGGGTTGGCATGTTTAACGATGACGCATGCAGGTGTGGAGAACTGTCTTACACACTCTAAAGCCGCGTCGGTATCTGCGACGTTGTTATAGGAAAGTTCTTTACCCTGAATGACTTTAGAAGTTGCGACACTCGGTTCAAGCGCGCCCTCTTCAACATAAAACGCACCACGTTGATGTGGGTTTTCACCATAGCGCAGGACTTGTACTTGGCGGTATTGAAGATTGAGTGTGCGCGGGAACACAGCATCGCTCTCCGGCAATTGCTTGCCTAAGTAATTTGCAATCATGCCATCATATTTAGCGGTATGTTCAAACGCCTTTACCGCAAGATTAAAGCGCAGTTCTTGATCGAGTGCACTATTGCCTTTGTTAAGCTCGGTTACTAGTTTGGAATAGTCTGTGGGATCCACCACTACGGCTACATAGGCATTATTTTTTGCTGCAGCACGTAACATTGATGGGCCACCAATATCGATATTCTCAATGGCATCTTCTAAGGAACAATTCGATTTTGCGACGGTTGAAGCGAATGGGTACAGATTGATAACCACTAGATCTATCGGCGCAATGTCGTACTGATGCATGACTTTTTCATCTATATCACGACGACCAAGAATGCCGCCATGAATTTTTGGATGTAGCGTTTTGACTCGGCCATCCATAATTTCTGGAAAACCGGTATGATCAGAAACTTCTGTTACCCTTAAGCCGTTTTCACTGAGCAACTTAGCGGTGCCACCAGTAGAGAGTATCTCAATATTGTGTTTGCTCAGCTCGCGAGCAAATTCAATAACACCTGTTTTGTCAGAAACGCTAATTAATGCGCGACGAACCGCCTGCCGATTTGAAATGGCCAATGAGATATTCTAAAAATGTGGCGGTTGATTAATTCAGACCGTAGATCTTGAGTTTTTTGCGCAGCGTGCCGCGATTGAGGCCTAAATATTTAGCCGCTTTTGTTTGATTGCCATTGCAATATTCCATTACAGCTTCTAGCAGTGGGCGTTCCACTTCTTCTATAAACATTTTATGAAGATCTTCAGGCTCATGATCGCTTAATTGGTTTAAATACAGGCGCAAAGAATTTGTCACCGTGTCACGTAAAGGTTTTTTGCGACGTTCGCTATGTAATTGGGTTACTTGTGCAGTAGAAAACGATGCAATCATGCGGCTAACTCCCTGTTGTCAGCTTGCGAATATTTAAAGAATTCTTTTAGTAGTTTTTGCTGTTGCATTGCGTTATCAGTTTGCAACAGAACATTTTTAAACATCGCATAACTTGTAAATTTTTTTAGATACCAAGCGATATGTTTTCGAGCAACGCGTACACCCTTTTCACTCCCATAATGCACATACAATCCATCAAGATGTGTTTGCATCACGTTTTCAATTTCTTCCAATGAGGGTGTGGGCAACTTTTTATTATTTTTTATTAAGTAATTTACTTGGTTAAATATCCAAGGATTACCTTGTGCTGCTCTGCCTATCATAATCGCATTTGCTTCTGTAAAAGCCAAGATTTTTTTTGCGATTTCTGGTGAATTAATATTGCCGTTTGCAATTACTGGAATGTCCACCACATTTTTCACATTTTTTATTGTTTCAAATTCTGCTTCGCCTCGATATAAGCATTGACGCGTACGTCCATGTATGGCTAACGCTTGTATCCCTATAGATTCCGCGAGTCGAGCGATACGAACGGCATTGCGTTTCTGCGGAGATACGCCCGTACGCATCTTCAAGGTAACTGGCACATCGATAGCGTTCACTACGGCTTCTAAAATTTTAGCAACGACATTTTCATTTTCTAGCAGTGCAGAACCTGCCATTTTTTTACAAACTTTTTTTGCCGGGCAACCCATATTGATATCAATGATTTGCGCGCCTTTATCGACACAAACTTGAGCTGCCATTGCCATCATGTTTGGAGCGGTGCCTGCAATTTGTACGATGCGAGGTTCTGGGTCCGAGGGTCTAATTAAACGCTCGGAACTTTTTGCGCTTTTCCACATTGAAATATCTGAAGTCAGCATCTCGGCAACCGTAGCTCCAGCACCAAGTTGCATACATATCTTGCGATATACCGTATCGGTAATTCCAGCCATGGGAGCGAGCAAGATATTGCTATTTAGTGTGTAGGGGCCAATATTCACGGGGGTTTAGTTGTTTTGAGGGTGTAGCTGAAACTTAGTAGAATTCAATTTCATATGCAATCACACTGCTGCCTGGGTCTAGTATCTCTAAGCGTGCTCCCACAGGCTGATTGGTTTGCATTAATGTTGTTGTAAGCTCTTTATCAACCAAATAATCTCCAGGCGAGAAACGACGTATTGCCACAATTTCTCCTTGTGTATCTAATATCATAATTTGTAATTGTGGAAATGGTTGTGCTCGCTCGCTTACATTTACAAATGATGAGGTGATCATTAGGGCATTATCAACATTTGGGTGGGTATAAATATTCCGATTTAAAATTTTAATTGCTGCAAGGTCTTGTTCTAGGCCTGAGTTGCAGCCTGCCAATATGCAAAAATTATCAACCCACGGTCGCGGTAACACATCTACATCTTGCCAATAGGTTATTTGGCCTAGGAAAAATAGCGCAAGCGCAATTGCTCCAGCAGTCCACAAAGTAATTTGTAGGGGATTGGTCGGTTTAGATAAAAAGCCCCCACCAAAATCATCTCGAATGATGGTCGGAATCTTATCTGCATCAATTAAGGCCTCATCATCATATTGATGCTGATCGTTACTATCGAAGGCATCTGTAGTTACGATGTCTTCTTCGATAGATTCTTGCTCTTGCTCAAAATAACTTGTAGCTACTTGAGGGGATGCAACTGCAGTGCCTTCATGGGAGTGATCTTTGCCATTAAACACCGCATCGCATAATCCGCAACGCACCAGTCCATCTGCAATTTCTAATTGATCCGGGGTGATGCGGAATATGGCATTACATTCAGGGCACTTGGTATGCATTAAAAATCTGATTCTTGTAATAAAACTAACTTAAAGGCGAGTGGCTTCGACTAATAACCATTCATTTTTTATGTAAATTTGATGGATATCGAAATGTGTTTGATACGCTTGTGTAAGTTCATCTAGTTGCGACTGAAGTATACCGGATAAAATTATTTTTCCAGTAGATTGAACGGTATCCGCAAAATTTTGTTCTAGTGTAATTAATGGCTGTAATAATACATTTGCTAATAAAACCTCGCATGTCTCATCCTTTATCTCATTTGCCACCGCAACCTTAATCTGACAATTTGATAGTTGATTGCAGATAGCATTTGCACGCGTGGCTTGGACGGCTTGTGGATCATGATCGAATGCGAGTACAGATTTCGCACCTAAATAATGTGCTGTGATGGCAAGAATGCCGGAACCGCAACCAAAATCAATGACCGCTTTGTTGCAAGGGGGATGATTCGCGAGCCATTCAATACATAAAGCTGTTGTAGGATGGGTGCCAGTACCAAAGGCGATGCCGGGGTCTAATTGAATGTTTACGGCAAATGGATCTGGAGAAGTGCACCAACTGGGACAAATCCACAAGCGCTCACCAAATTGCATGGGCTGTAAACCTTGCAGCCATGTATTTTGCCAGTCTTGTTCGTCTATGGTTCGGATTGAAATTTCTAGCGGGCAAGCTAAAATTTCTTCAAGGGTGTGTTGGAGGGGGGCAAGCTCTAACTTTTCCTCAAACAGTGCGGTGAGTGTAATTTGTTTCCATAACGGAGTTTCGTCAACTTCTAGAACAAACACTGGATCATCGACAGCGTCATGCAGACTAATCGAGAGTGCGCCTAATTCCTCCAGCACTGCCTCTACGGCAATATGCTGGGTTGAGGTAATGCACAGACTGATTTCAAACACGAGAGCGAGAGTTACGCGCCGAACGATTATTCTTTAAGTTTAGTTTCGAGATAGTGGATATTATGCTCGGCATTAACGAATACAGGATCGAGCATTAAATCCTGCAACAATGGGACATTTGTTGTAATACCCTCGATAACAATTTCATGTAGCGCACCTTTCATACGTGTGATTGCACCTTCTCGGCTATGCCCTATCGAAAGTAACTTGCCAATCATTGAGTCATAGTGGGGTGGCACTGTGTAACCATTATATAAATGCGTGTCCACACGTATACCCGGTCCACCCGGACAATGAAAATGCGTAACTTTGCCTGGACAAGGAATGAAGGTATAAGGATGCTCTGCATTAATACGACATTCAATTGCATGTCCGCGGATTTTAATATCGTCTTGAGTAAATGAAAGCTTTTCACCAGCAGCGATAAGCAGTTGTTGCTTTACAATATCAATGCCAGTAATCATTTCCGTTACAGGATGCTCAACTTGCACGCGCGTATTCATTTCAATGAAATAAAACTCACCATTTGCATATAAGAATTCAAAAGTTCCTGCGCCGCGATAGCCAATTTCACGACAAGCTCGTGTTATACGTTCACCAATGAAGCTTCGCTGCTCTTCTGTAATACCAAATGCAGGCGCCTCTTCAATCACTTTTTGGTTACGGCGTTGCATCGAGCAATCGCGTTCACATAAATGAATGGCGTTACCATAGTTATCAGCTAGTACTTGAAATTCAACATGGCGTGGTGCTTGTAGGAATTTTTCCATAAACAGACGATCATCATTGAAAGCAGCACCGGCTTCCGTACGTGTCAATGAAATCGCCTCAGCTAATTCACTTTCACTTTCCACCACGCGCATACCGCGCCCGCCGCCGCCGCCAGCGGCTTTGACCATCACCGGGTAGCCAATATCCTGAGCAATTTGTTTAGCCCTACCCATATCATCACTAATAGGTTCGATAGAGCCTGGTACACAAGGTACTCCAGCTGCTTCCATGGCGCGTTTCGCAGATATTTTGTCACCCATCAGGCGAATCGTGTCTGACTTAGGACCAATAAATACAAAGCCGCTAGATTCAACAACCTCTGCAAACTCAGCATTCTCGGATAAGAAGCCATAGCCTGGGTGTATAGCCGTAGCATCGGTTACCTCTGCGGCACTAATGATAGCAGGGATATTTAGATAACTTTGAGCTGATGATGCAGGGCCGATACAGACGGATTCATCCGCCATGCCGACATGCATTAAATCGCGATCGGCTTCTGAGTGGATGGCAACGGTTTTGATTCCCATATCGCGGCATGCACGCAGAATGCGTAAAGCAATTTCGCCACGATTGGCTATTACAAGTTTTTCAAACACGAAATATTTATTTTGGTAAGTAAAGCTAGGCGATCACAAACAGTGCTTGTCCGTATTCAACCGGTTGACCATTTTCAACCAGCATTGCTTTTATTACGCCGGCTTTGTCTGCTTCTATTTGGTTTAACATTTTCATCGCTTCGATAATGCATAAGGTATCACCGACTTGAACAGATTGCCCAATTTCTACAAAAGATTTTTGTCCTGGAGCGGGTGCTGTATAAAAAGTTCCTACCATTGGCGATTCTACGGTGTGACCACTCGGTACCGCAGCTGGCTCTTCAGCTGCAGGTAATAATTCGGTGGGAGCCGCAGGCATTGCTACTGGCACTTGTGGAACTGTATATTGAACTGCAGCGTTTGTGGGGTAACGGCAAATGCGTACAGATTCTTCCCCTTCCTTGATTTCAATTTCAGCAATGCCCGACATTTCCAGCAACTCAATTAGTTTTTTTACTTTGCGAATGTCCATGCTTAATTCTCGGTTAGTTTATTATCGGCGGCTTCAACTGCGAGCTCATAACCTTTTGCGCCCATGCCAGAAATTACCCCCAGTGCAATGTCTGATAAAAATGAATGTTGTCGGAATTCTTCGCGTGCGAACACATTGGATAAATGTAACTCGATAAACGGAATGTCTACGCCGAGCAAAGCATCGCGTAAGGAGATGCTAGTATGTGTGAAAGCACCAGGGTTGAAAATAATCAGGCCAATTCCATCTTGCTTAGCCTGATGGATACGGTTGACTAATTCATGCTCCGCATTGCTTTGAAAATCCTCAAGCTGGTGGCCTAACTGAGCAGCCTTCTGGTGGGCTCGTTGAACGACATCTGAGAGGGAATCATGGCCATAGACTTCAGGCTCTCGTTGCCCGAGTAAGTTTAGATTAGGTCCATTTAATAGGAGGAGTTTGGCCATTTTTATACTTAATCTGTCGCTAAGTTCTTTGAACTTGCGTGTATCTTACAATTATTCGCGAGTGTACATGATAAATGTGGGGTTAACAGTACTTTAGTCGATATTTCTCAACTTAGAAGATATTTTAAGAAATTAAGGCATGATAGCAGCTAGTTCGTGAAATATAAGTGAACTGTCGTGATTTCAATCGAATCATGATGTCGCCTGCTGAAAAATGACTGAACCCTGCCTTGATGCCTCACTCAAATAGGCAAGTACACCTGTAACGTAAGAGACAATCAATGCAACATAAGCTAAAAAATTTCGGAATGACGGCATTTGCAATTTGTCTGATGTTGCTTGTCAGTTTGGCGTGGTCTGAAACAAAACCAGGACAGGAGCAAGTCACAAGCGCACTAGAGACCGCTATTTTTGCCGGTGGCTGCTTTTGGTGCATGGAACCTCCCTTCGACAAGTTGGATGGAGTGGTATCTACCATCTCGGGGTATACCGGTGGGCATCTTGACAATCCGGGTTACAAACAAGTCTCTGCTGGTGGCACAGGCCACTTCGAAGCGCTGCAAGTGACCTATGATCCAACTAAAATTACGTATGCAACATTACTAAATGTTTTTTGGCATAACGTAGACCCACTTACCGATGATGGGCAGTTTTGTGATAAAGGCGAAAGTTATCGAACGGCTATTTTTTTTCGTAACGATGAGCAACAAATATTAGCCGAAGTGTCTAAAAGCGAGTTGGACCAATCGGGTTTTTTTAAACAGCCTGTAGTAACCGAGTTATTACTCGCAAAAACATTTTATCCAGCTGAGGATTACCACCAAAATTATTATCAAGTAAACCCGGTGCGGTATAAGTATTATCGTTTTACATGCGGACGTGATGCACGTCTTAAGGAGCTATGGAGAAGTGCTGCCACAAAAGCCGGATCACTAATCCCTTCAAGTAGGTAACAACTTTATTGCAAATGACGGCAAACGACCCAAAGCGGATATTTGGGAAGCTTGATCTAGACGAATATTGTTAATCGTTCAGTGCAAAGGTTCCAGATTGTTTGAAACTTTCAATGTGTGATGAGAAATCATTGGCATCCATGAATCCCACTACGCGGTAATTGCGTAATTCATTACCACTGCTATCGTAAAACAAGATGGCGGGAGGCCCAAACAAGCCTAATTCTTTTAACAAAGCCTTATCCTGCGCGTCATTATTCGTGACATCGGATTGAAGAATGACAAAATTGTTTAGTGAATCTTGTACGCTTGCATCACTAAATGTAAACGACTCCATCTCTTTGCATGACACACACCAGTCCGCATAAAAATCCAACATTACAGGTCTACCATCTTGTGCGGCTTGTTGAACGGCCGCATTCAAGCCCTCAACACCTTTTACCTGTTGAAACGGAAGTGCATGAATATTATTTGTGTTATTAGAATTGTCAGATGCGCTACGTTGTGCAGCAATACCTTGCAAAGGCTGTAGTAAACTATGGCTACCACCCGCTGCGCCAATAACCAAAATTGCGCCGTACACGAGTGAGATTAGCCCCAAGCCTTTCCATAGCTTATGCCATCCTGAAGTGGCATCTTTGATGGTTTCCAGTGCGCCCATATAGATTGCCGAGACAATTAATAATGCGCCTGCCATCAATAATATAACCGCAGCGGGCAAGAAGCGTTCTAGCAACCAAATTGCCAGGCCAAGCATCATTACTCCGAATACGGCTTTAACCGCATCCATCCAGGCACCGGCTTTGGGTAGAATTTTCCCCGCTGAAGTTCCAATCGCAAGTAACGGCGCACCCATGCCCATGCTTAGCGCAAACAAGGCGATGCCACCAATTAGGGCATCACCAGTATTAGCAATATAGATGAGTGCGCCAATTAAAGGCGCGGTTACACACGGGCCTACAATCAGTGCGGATAAAAAGCCCATGATACCGGCACCAATATAAGAGCCTTGTTGTTGGTTTGAACTAATCATGTTCAATTTAGATTGCACTGCATTTGGCATTTGTAATTCATAAAAACCAAACATGGAGAATGACAGCAGCACAAATATCCCTGCAAACACACTTAAGACCCATGGGTTTTGAAACCAAATTTGTATGTTCTCACCCGATAAACCAACAATGACTCCTGCAACGGTATAGGTAACTGCCATCGCTAAAACATAAATCAGGGAGAGTGTGAAGGCCTTGGAAGTGGAGATCTTTTTACCTTGGCCAACAATAATGCTGGAGAGAATCGGGATCATGGGGAACACACAAGGTGTGAATGCTAACAATAGACCTAAACCAAAAAAGCTTAATACCGTAAACCAAAGCTTTCCTGAAGCTAGAGTGCTAGCAATACGATATTGTTCAGACTGAAACTCGGTGTTGCCCGAAGATGAGTTTGTGGTGCTGCCGCTATTGCTAACAGAGGTTGTTCCTGCTGCAGGATTATTGTTTAAATCGACACGAATATTTTTTGTTATCGGTGGGTAACATAGCCCGGCTTTTGCGCAGCCTTGATAGTTAAAAACTAAATCTACAAATTTTGTATTCGGTGCAAGCTGCTGTATGGGGATATCAGATTGAAAATTATGATCAATGCTGATAATCGCTCCAAAATATTCATCGTGTTTCTCTTTGCCTATTGGCAAGTTTAGCTCACCAAGCGTTACTTGCGTTCCCTCTTTAGGTGAAACACTGATTTTATCTTTATATAAGTAGTAGCCATCTCTTATTAACCAATCGGTAACAATGGTGTTGGTGTCGCCTTGTTTGGCGAATACTTGAAAGGCAATATCGGGATCTAAAAATTCTTCTTCCTCGTCATCGATGCCTGTGAGTGTACTTAGATCACTAAGCAGTAATGGTTGTTCAACAGATATTTCGTCCGTAACCGCTGCACCAATCGAATTGACGCATAGCAAGATCGATAATAAAACTAAATTAAACCACTTCATTTTTTAAACTCATTGATAGCCATGATAAATAACTTGCGGAGCCCTTTGTGATTGGAGTGGCAATAATCTCTGGAAGTTCATAGGGGTGTGTTTTTTGTATGCAAGACTCAAGTTCTGGGTAATTGTTTTCAGTCGTTTTTATGAGCGCTATACACTCGGTATCCATGCATTGTTCGCCTTGCCACATATAGATGGATTGCACCTGGGGTAGAATATTTACACATGCAGCAAGTTTTGCCTGCACTATTTGCTTGGCGAGCCGCTGAGCGGTGTCGATATCTGGAAAAGTGGTTAGTACTAATAGGGGGTTGGTCATGGGCTTAATAGTTCAAGCTATGGTTTAGAAAACAGGCTCTTCACCAGACATCTGCTGCATTGGGTATTGAAGATTAAGCATTGCGTCCTCATATTGTCATTATATATGCAGCCTAATATAAAACAGCCTGGCCATAACTGTGGTTCGAGTTAGATTATTTCCCATATTGGTGACAATTTTCTTAATTGTGCCCATTATAGAAATCTACTTGTTAATACAGGTAGGCGGCCTTATTGGCATCCTACCCACTATGGGGTTGGTGGTGCTAACTGCAGTTGTTGGTGTGGCGTTGTTGCGGGCTCAAGGCATGCAGACCTATCTACGGTTTAATCAAGCGATGGGTGAAGGGCGCTTGCCGGCTACAGAAATATTGGAAGGTCTGGCCCTGTTAGTGGGGGGTGCGCTATTGCTTACACCTGGCTTTTTTACTGATTTTATTGGGTTTATTTGTTTAATACCCTTTTCAAGAAAGGCACTCATTGGATTAATTAGCGCACGCTATAATCCAATATCGAACCTCAATATGCATAATGTTGGAAGCAAGCCCCAGGGTGGCAATGTCTATGATGGAAAAGTTATTCATCGCTATGAAGATGACTAGCTCAATTCCTGTCAAGAAAAGACCCGGCTAGAAAACACTTGACTTAGAAAGATGTATTCGTATGATTAGCACTCACCGAGGTAGAGTGCTAACAAAATAAATGCGCCCTCGAATCAACTAAAAATTATTAATTTAACCCTATTTTGGAGGCGATCAAGATGAAGATACGTCCATTACATGACCGGGTGGTCGTCAAGCGTATGGAAGAAGAGAGTACCAGCCCAGGCGGTATTGTGATTCCCGATTCAGCTGCAGAAAAACCTATTAAAGGCGAAGTAATTGCTGTGGGCAATGGCAAGGTTACTGACAGTGGCGAACTTCGTGCGCTGGATTTAAACGTCGGAGACAAAGTGCTATTTGGAAAGTATTCAGGCACCGAAGTAAAAGTAGACGGAGATGAGCTATTGGTGATGCGGGAAGACGACATCATGGCAGTTATCGAAGGCTAGTATCTAAAGTAAAGTTATAACGCATTTAAGAGGAATAATCATGAGTGCAAAAGAAGTATGTTTTGGTGATGAAGCCAGACAACGCATGGTACAAGGCGTTAATATTCTGGCCAATGCAGTAAAAGCAACGTTAGGTCCTAAGGGGCGTAATGTTGTACTAGATAAATCATTTGGTGCGCCAACTGTCACAAAAGATGGCGTATCGGTGGCAAAAGAACTTGAGTTAGAAGACAAATTTGAAAACATGGGTGTGCAAATGCTGAAGGAAGTTGCTTCGCATACTTCTGATGTTGCTGGTGATGGCACCACTACAGCTACTGTGTTAGCACAGTCGATTGTTCTCGAAGGCATGAAGGCAGTCGCAGCAGGAATGAATCCTATGGACCTCAAGCGAGGTGTTGATAAAGCCGTAATTACAGCTGTAAAAAGTTTAGAAGATCTTTCCGAACCCTGCACAGACAGAAATAGTATTGCGCAAGTCGGTAGCATCTCAGCAAATACTGATACATCTATCGGTGACATCATTGCCGATTCTATGGATAAAGTAGGTAAAGAAGGTGTGATTACCGTTGAAGAAGGTCAGGCCTTAGAGAACGAATTAGAAGTTGTAGAGGGAATGCAATTTGATCGTGGTTACTTATCGCCTTACTTTATAAATAACCAAGAAAACATGACCACTGAATTGGAAGACCCGTACATTCTTCTGTATGACAAGAAGGTCTCTAATATTCGTGATTTGCTACCTATCTTAGAAGGCGTTGCAAAATCGGGTAAACCGCTAATGATTATTGCGGAAGATGTAGAAGGAGAAGCACTCGCAACTTTGGTGGTAAATACTATTCGTGGCATTGTAAAAGTTTGTGCAGCTAAGGCCCCTGGCTTTGGTGATCGACGCAAAGCCATGTTGCAAGATATCGCAGTGCTGACTGGTGGTACGGTAATTTCTGAAGAAGTCGGCCTATCACTTGAAAAAGCAAGTCTTGATGATATGGGTAGCGCAAAACGCCTTACGGTTTCTAAGGAAAATTCCATCATTATAGATGGCGCTGGCCAAGCCAGTGATATCAAAGCACGTGTGGATCAAATTAAAGCTCAGATTGAAGAAGCTACCTCGGACTACGATAAAGAAAAATTGCAAGAGCGCATGGCAAAACTCGCAGGCGGTGTTGCAGTAATTAAAGTGGGCGCATCTACAGAAGTTGAAATGAAAGAAAAGAAAGCACGCGTAGAAGATGCTTTGCATGCTACCCGAGCAGCGGTTGAAGAAGGTGTTGTTCCAGGCGGCGGTGTTGCGTTGTTACGAGCACGTAAAGCGCTTGATAAACTCAAAGGCGACAATCACGAGCAAGATAGGGGAATAGCCATTGCACGTCGTGCAATGGAAGAACCATTACGCCAAATCATGACCAATGCGGGCGATGAAGCTTCAGTAATTCTTGCCAAGGTTGATGAAGGCAAAGGCAACTACGGTTTCAATGCACAGAGTGGAGAATATGGCGATATGATGGAAATGGGTATTCTAGATCCTACTAAGGTTGTACGTACCGCACTGCAAAATGCGGCTTCCATAGCAGGCTTAATGATTACGACCCAAGCAATGATAGCGGATAAGCCGCAAAAGGACGACCATGCACATGGCCCAGATATGGGCGACATGGGCGGCGGCATGGGCGGCGGCATGGGCGGTATGATGTAATTATATCGGACTAATGTTCGTACTATTAAAGGCCTCGCAATGCGGGGCCTTTTTTATGTTTATAAATTTATATGTTTGAAATTATTTTAATGATTTTACGGGAAATGATACGCTCACTTGCATGATTAATAATTTAATTTGCATGCACACTATTCATGCGTGTTGATCCTTCGAGCCATCTTATAGTAGGTGTGCGTTATGTGCCGTCGCCAAACACGGATCATAGGCCTGATGGATGTATTCCTTCGCTTATCGTGATTCATAACATAAGCCTGCCACCGAATGAATTTGGTGGGCCTTATATAGAACAGTTATTTACCAATCAGCTTGATTCAAATGCACATCCCTATTTTGCATCCATCGCTGAACAAAAAGTATCTGCACATGCGTTGGTGTGCCGTGATGGGAGTGTGGTGCAATTTGTGCCATTTAATTGCCGTGCCTGGCATGCTGGAATTTCAGGCTATCAAGGAAATAGCAACTGCAATGACTTTTCAATCGGCATAGAGTTAGAAGGCACAGATGAATTGCCTTATGAAGAGGTTCAGTACGCAGTGCTCGCTACATTAGTAGATGTATTGCGTATCGCTTACCCCTCCTTAAGTAAACAAAGAATTGTCGGACATTCGGATATTGCACCGCAGCGTAAAACAGATCCGGGCCCTTCTTTTGAATGGCAACGATTGTTCAATGAATTAGCGTAACGAGATAAAACCATGAGCTTGTAGTGGTTGCCAGATTTTATTTTTGTAACCCTCTATTGGTTTAAAATTAGTTTTGTAATTCATTTTTTTACTTTCTTTAATCCAATAGCCTAGATATATGTAGGGCAGCTTCCTTTTTCTTGTCTCTTCAATGAGTTTGAGTATCGCAAGTGTTCCAAGGCCACGTTTCATATACTCTAAGTCATAAAAGCTATATACAGCGGATAAGCCTTGCGGCAATACATCGAATACAGCAACAGAAATTAATTTTTTACCTAAACGAAACTCCAAAAATTCAGTATCTGACCAAGTGCCAAGAATAAATTCTCGATAATCGTCAATATTAGATTGTTCCATAGGGCTATCGCTGTGGCGAGTATGCAAATAATGTTTGTATAGATCGAAATATTCTTGAGAAAACCCCTTAGGTTTTGGTTGCACAAATAAGTCTTGATTTGAACGTAAATTACGTTGCTGAGAACGGGTGGCCTTGAATTCGCTTACTGGTACGCGGGTGGGCACACAGGCGCTGCAATTAGGGCATTGCGGACGGTACAGATGAGCACCATTGCGACGAAATCCATGGTCGATTAGCCAGCTATAAGTAGCTGTTGAAAGTTGTGTGTTGGGGTCGGCGAAGATATTAATGCTATAGCGATCAGGTAAATAACCGCATGGATGAACGGGTGTTTGATAGAAATCCATTTTATTCATGCCTACATGATGCACTTATCGAAACAACATAGTAGAACAAAATGTGTAAAATGTACTGAATAATAAATGGATTATTTTATTCATTTATTTGTGGCCAACTCAAAATAAAAAATAATTAATATCCCTTAATAATGTACCAGCAACTGCAAAATAATCTAACCGGTATTATCAAAGATAAACAACAGCATTTGTTAGCGGGTGGGAATATAGGCTTAGAAAAAGAGTCTCTACGGGTTGATCGCGGTGGGGAAATCTCACAAAACCCACATCCGGCTAGATTGGGCTCTGCTCTCACAAACCCATACATCACTACCGACTATTCTGAAGCTTTATTGGAATTAATTACACCACCACTGCAAGGTGTATCCGCTACGCTTGAATTTTTGAAAAAAATTCATCAATTTGTCTACACGCGATTAGAAGATGATGAGTTGTTGTGGAATGCGAGTATGCCTTGCGTTGTGGCTGGCGAAGCAAGCATTCCTATCGCTCAATACGGTAACTCAAATTTAGGCATGATGAAGACGGTTTATCGTCGAGGTTTAGGTTATCGCTATGGCAAGATGATGCAAGTTATTGCAGGGGTTCATTTCAATTATTCGGTGCATGATTCTTTTTGGGCGTATTATCGTGAGTTTCTAAATCAAGGTGCACCACTACAAGATTTTACTTCAGATCAATACTTCGGATTAATCAGAAATCTCCAACGCTATGGGTGGTTAATCTATTATCTTTTTGGCGCTTCTCCAGCAATTTGCAAATCGTTTTTAAAAGGACACTCTGGCAGCTTAGAAAAATTTGATGACACAACTTATTATCTACCTTACGCAACAACATTACGCATGGGGGATGTTGGCTACACTAATAAAAAAGAAAGCGAAAGTGGTGTTAAGGCCTGTTATGACAGCATAGACCATTATGTTAGATGTTTAACGCAGGCTATAGAAAAACCTTGTGGTGAATATGAAAAAATTGGGGTAAAGGTTTCAGGTGAATATCGTCAGCTAAATGCCAATATTCTGCAAATTGAAAATGAATACTATAGTACGGTTCGACCCAAGCAGCCTTTAGTTAATAATGAAAAACCCTCACATGCACTTAGTCAGCGAGGTGTTCAATATATTGAGCTTAGGTCTTTGGATTTAAATTTATTTGATCCGCTGGGTATTAGCGCTACGCAACTTTATTTTTTAGAAGCTTTTATGATTTTTTGTCTTTTGCAGGAAAGTCCAATTATAGATGCTGCAGAGCGGCAAGCTGTCGATGGAAATGAAAATAAAGCCGCACACCAGGGCCGTGATCCAGCAATTAGGCTAGCACGAGCCGGTACAAAAATTTCAATTCAAGAATGGGGCGCAGAACTTCTGCATGCGATGCAACCGATTTGTATAATGTTAGACGAGCAGAAGAATACGCATGGTTATAGTGCAGCACTGCAGCAGCAAGTTGCGGCAATTGATAATAGTTCTTTGACACCATCCGCAAGAATGTTAGATGAGATGCATGCTAATAAAGAAGGATTTTTCGAATTTTCTAGTCGCTACTCTAAAATGCACCAAAATCAGTTGTGCAGTAGTGTGTTAAGTGATGATGATGTGAAGTATTTCACTCATGCGGTTCGGCAATCGGTTAAAAAACAAAGACAAATTGAGGTGTCTGATACAATATCATTCGATCAATTTCTGGATGATTACTTCTCTCGAACGCTATCTAAACGGACAGAAGTAGCATGAGTAGAGTTGGAAAATGTATCACTTATGTAGCGCTTGTAGGCGTGGTTGTTTTAATCGGAGTTGCTAACACTGAAGTCTTTAAATGGACTGATGCGAATGGCAAAGTTCACTACAGCGACCGTAAAATGGATTCTTCTGCAGTAAATTTAAATGTCACAACTGGTGCAGCCAGCCTTGGAGAATCTGAATATGGTGTAGAATAGCGTTTGATGGAACAAAAGAAATACCTTAGTTATTTGGCCTCTGAACGCCTAGAACGAAAAGAAAAGCGTGTTGAATTAGAACAACAGCAAGCTAAAAAAAGAAATACTGCGCATCACTACAAAATCAGTTGAAAGGCTATATAGAAGAAAATGTGCGTTGGTATGTGCTTAACGAGAGGTCGGGAGAGCGGCAATTTGTTTCTGATTTTGATATTGACTTACACAAGCAAGAGCTACGAAAAGAAATAAAATCCAGCTGTAGCTAACAAGCTACAGCTGAGTTTCTAAGCGAGCTAATAATTAATTTTTACCCTCGGCAATTTGGCGGGTAGGGCGCGTAACCGACTTCTACCTCATCATGTGGCCAGAATCGATTGCTACCCTTGTTTTTGTAATGGCTACAATGGATGATCTGTTTTTTGCATAATACTTCGCGCCATTCATATTTATAAAAGTATTTAGCTTGCGCGGCACGCTTTGGATTAAAGTATACGCGATAAGAATGTGAGTTCGCATGTTTACCAAAACCTGTACCAGCTTCACTTTCAACGTGATCTGCTGTTGCAGAATCGCTTTCAAATGAACGATTAGCAGCAGATGGAGCTTTAGATTTTAGACTTTCTTTTTTATCATACAGACTTGGTTTGGTTATATTCTCCTCAAATACTGCTACGGTAATGACCCCCATGGCGCTGTCATCACCGAATGCGTGTGCGTATGAATTATCTAGATCGGTAAAATAAAAACGGTGAATATCTTTGTTGCTCGTACGCCAACCAGAGTAGGTCTGTGTTTGATAAGGGTCTAAAATATACATGTTCTCATGATATTTTAAGTGTGATTGGTTGCCTGAAATGATATTTCGACCGTCTACTGCGATCACCAATCCAAGCCTTTGGTTGGAATGATTGCGTATACGTAGTGC
>JAPUHH010000082.1 GCA_027297825.1 Gammaproteobacteria bacterium | reverse complement strand
GATCCGTTTCCAAAGCCTAGCTATTTGTTTGCCTTGGTAGCTGCGGATTTAGTTTATTTAGAAGGACATCATTGCACAACGTCTGGTAAAGACGTTGTTTTGCGCATCTATACTGAAAAACACAATGCAGATAAAATTGAGCATGCCTTGAGTTCATTGCAAAAAGCGATGCTATGGGATGAGCGGCGCTTTGGATTGGAATGTGATCTAGACATTTACATGATTGTTGCGGTCGATGATTTCAACATGGGTGCGATGGAGAATAAAGGTTTGAATATTTTCAATTCTAGTTGTGTGTTGGCCCGTCCCGATACCTCAACCGATGCGGACTACATGCATATTGAGGCCGTAGTTGCGCATGAATATTTTCATAATTGGACCGGTAATCGCGTTACCTGTCGTGACTGGTTTCAGCTTAGTCTCAAAGAAGGCCTTACGGTATTTCGTGATCAAGAATTTACTTCAGATGTAACTTCGCGAGCCGTGAAGCGCATTAGTGATGTGCGATTTTTGCGTAGCCATCAGTTTGCTGAAGATGCAAGCCCTATGGCACATCCTGTTAGACCCGCATCATTTGTAGAGATTAATAATTTTTATACCCTCACAGTTTATGAAAAAGGTGCAGAGATTGTGCGCATGTACCAGACAATGTTTGGGGTAGAGGGTTTTCGCAAAGGGATGGATTTGTATTTTCAACGTCACGATGGCCAGGCTGTGACTACCGATGATTTTGCGGCTGCAATGGCCGATGCCAATAATGTTGATCTGGCCCAATTTAAACTTTGGTATGAGCAAGCAGGTACGCCGTGTGTGGATGTAACTGATGAGTGGGATGCGACATCCAATTCATACCAGCTCACGTTTAAGCAGTCATGTCCGGTTGCGCCCCAAAATGAAAACAATACTGATGTTAAGCATCCATTATTAATTCCCGTGAAGACCTCTTTGCTGAATGCAGCAGGGGATTTAATTCCGCTACACATAAACGATCAAACTGATGCTGCTGTAACAACAAAAATACTGCATTTAAATGAGCTGCAACAAAGTTTTCGTTTTGAAAATATAAAAGATCAGCCGATCCCTGACTTGCTGCAAGAATTTTCTGCGCCAGTACATATGAAGTACAATTTTAGTAATGAGCATTTAGCATTATTACTCAAGCATTCCTCTGACGCATTCAACCGTTGGAATGCTGGCAACCGTTTAACAATGAAGGTTTTGCTTGAGCGCGTAGCAGAGCCAAAGCATGCAGAGGTCTCAAATTCGTTACTTACACTCAATCAAGCTTTAGCGCATGCCATGCGTTTAGGCAATACTGATAACAGTTTATTGGCAGAGCTTCTCATTTTGCCGAATGAAAAAGATTTAGAAGAACATGTGGATGTTATTGATATGCAGGCGATCGTGCTTGCATGTGAGTCTTTACAGCAAGCTGTAGCACAGCACCTCGAAGAAGATCTGCTAAAAGCCTATCATGCTTGTCAGCGCACGGTTGAGTATCAATATAATGCTCAAGAAATGGGGCGCAGACGATTGCAAAATGCTTGCTTGCAGTTGCTGACAGCATTAGGCAAGGCCGAATATTTGCAACTTGCATTGCAACAGTTTAATCAGGCTAGCAATATGACGGAGCAAGCAGGAGCCATCAATGCATTGTTGCATCAAGAAAGTGAAGAGCGCGAACAGGCGCTTGCATCTTTTGAACAACAATGGACGCATGATAGTTTAGTGATGGATAAATGGCTGGCATTCCATGCACGTTCCAAAATCCCAGATGTATTAATGAAAGTAAAAAAACTAATGCAGCACCCAGTTTTTACATTGCAGAATCCGAATAAAGTTCGCGCCTTAATTGGGGTGTTCGCCGGACAAAATTCCTATGCCTTCCATGATGCTAGCGGCAATGGCTATGAGTTTATCGCGAACCAAGTGATCGCACTGGATAAATTAAATCCACAGGTTGCGTCGCGTTTAGTTAGAACGTTGATGCGCTGGCAGAAATACGCACAACCATTCAAGCAAAATATGTATGAGCAACTTGAATTCATTGCGACGCAAAAGAATCTTTCTAAAGATGTGCATGAAATTGTGTCGAAAAGTTTACTACCTATAGAGTGAACTTCTAAACACCATCTCTTGGCTAAAATAATGTTGGAAATGCTGCCAGATTTAAACGCACACTAAATTGTGCGCGAATCAAGTGTGTAATTTAAAACTGAATGCAAGTATGAAAAATAAAATCATAGCCTTGGAAAATGGACCGTTACACATCATTGGTACACTTGAGCTAAAAGATGCTAATGGGGAATTGCTTGAGAAAGCAGAAGAGCTGTTTTTGTGCCGCTGTGGAAATTCTAAGAACAAACCTTATTGTGACGGCCAGCATAAAAAAACTGGTTTTCAAAATGATGGGAAATTCAAAAAACCACCTGTTTCAGAAGATGATTTGATTAACGAAGGAGCTTTAGAGATAAAAGTGCAAGCCAATGGCCCGCTAATTTTTAGAGGTGTAGCATGTCTTCAAGATTCAGCGCAGCAGGAAAATATTATGCGTAAAGTAGGCGGTTTGTGTCGTTGTGGCCAGAGTGGTAATAGCCCATTTTGCGATGGTACGCATACCAAGGCCGATTTTGTTGCAGGCTAAGAGATGGATGTAAAGAATATTGCCAGAAAAGGTACTAGAACTAGAAATCACTTGTAGATAAGAATAAGCCGACGCGTAAATCTTTAGTATTGTAAATTTCTCTGCCATCGACATGCATAGTGCCGTCTGCAATACCCATGGCCACACCGCGTTTAATTACCCTCTTAATATCGAGATGGTAGCTCACTTTTTTCGCAGTCGGTAAGACTTGTCCGGTAAAGCGAACTTCATTTACGCCTAATGCGCGTCCTCGACCAGGATTACCTTGCCAAGCAATAAAAAAGCCTAGCAGTTGCCACAGTGCATCCAAGCCTAAGCAGCCCGGCATCACAGGGTCACCGGGAAAGTGACAATCGAAAAACCATAAATCAGGTTTGATATCGAGCTCGGCCAGAACTTCACCGCGGCCATAATGACCATTGTCATTGGTGATGCTGGTGATTCGATCCATCATCAACATATCTGGCATCGGTAATTGGGCATTACCTGGTCCAAACAATTCACCTCTGCCGCAGGCAAGTAAATCTTCATAAGAAAATGAGTTTTTTTGTGACACGTGTAAGGGTTTGTAGTCCTAATGTTTAAATCGCATCCATGCGCAGATGAAGTGATTTGTGAAATTTGCTATAAACTCTAACAAGTGTAACAAATGTAGCGCATTATTGGGTTTGAAGCGATCATTGCGCCATACGTGAGGTTTGTTTGATACGGTCGAGTAGTAGCGGTAGCTCGCTAATGGTCTGAATATAGTTGGCCTTTATTTCTTGCAAAATATCGAAGTATGCGGCAGCACCACTGCCAGTAATCGCAATTTCAATGTTTTCATTTAGCTTGGTACGTAAGCGCCGTAATTGATTTGCGAGCAATGGATCATCGGTAGGTCGAGTGATTCCGATCGCTACAAGTCGTGCATTGGTTTTTTCTTGTGTATAGATGATCTCTTCTACTGCGCTATTGACACCAAGAAATATTGGTTGCCAACCATGAAATTTAGCAGCCACCGCTAAGCGTAACGCTGCAAGATTGTGTACTTGACCGTTGGGCGATGCGCAAACCAGTTTAAAATCTACCTCTGCATGAGGCTCGCTCACCATTAAGTTAGAAAGAAAGCTTTGTAAGGTATGTAGTGCAACGGAGTAATGTGCTTCACGTAGCGCGCCACGACGGCATTCGTCTTTGATGTGCGCAAGCAATGGCCTTAATAAGTCTTCTAATAAAAACAATACGCCTAGTGATTTTGATGCGTCACTCAACGAGTGATGCAGATCATCACTGTGTAAGCGAACCACTGCATCCAAGCAATCATCAAAGCGCTCCATTACAGAACCTGTGCTGGGTCGTTGTTGAATCTGAGAGATGGGTAGCCGCGCAACTGCGGTTTCATCGGTATCAACAAGACTGTGCAATTGTTTGATGGTGAAGTCTGCAACGTCACCAATACGTCGACCTGCTGCGGTTGCGCGACGTAATAGGATTAGTTTTTCTACATCGCTATCGGAGTACAGCCGGCGACTATTAGAGGCGCGATTTGGCGTGATCGCTTTGTAACGTCTTTCCCAGGCACGAATCACATCGGCATTGAGACCTGTGCGTCTAGCAACCACCTGAATGGGATGCTGTGTAATGGTCACATCTGTCTGTCTAGTGGCCAGCTTATTTGTCCTATGTTTGTCTAGATAATTGTCTGTATTGCGCCGGTAAATTGTAACATAGGTGGGGCAAAGTTAAAGAAATGTACAGGACAAATAGTGGTCAAATTGAATGAAGAGGCTTCCTAAATTTATTTGACAATGGTATATTTTCAACTATCAAGATATTCATTCTCGAGGACATTAAGGAGGTCAAGAATGGAGAAATTTTTTATCAACGCGCGTTATTTTTTAGCGCCATTATTGATCGTCGCGGCGTTATTTGGCGTACTTGCGGGAGGCCCATGGGTCTGGACCGGCGTCGTGTTACTTGGCGTAGGCATCATTGTTGACACCCTCACCACCGGGCAAACACCGGGTGCTGGCTTTGACGACAACGGTGAAACCAATGGCATCGTGCCGTTACTCAATGGCACCATGTACGGCATGCTCAGTGTTTTTATTGTGCTACAAATTGCATTGGCCTGGCGCATCTGGCAATACGTCA
>JAPUHH010000081.1 GCA_027297825.1 Gammaproteobacteria bacterium | reverse complement strand
CATACACCCAGACTGGAAATCAGGGGTGATAAATTCAATCTTGGCTTGTGGTTCAGTTTCTCCGGACTTAACAATGCTAGCTAATCGTTCCTGTAGGACAACCGCAGGCATCTCACCATCGATAATGAGAACGTTGCGTGGCGTCACTGCTTGCCATCTTAGAAATGAACCACCGCATGCGACGGCATAGGCGATACCTAGTGCGATGTGTGTTTTGCCGACACCGCGTGGCGCATGGATCATGGCAAGCCCCTGACAGGGCAGCCAAGGGGCCAAAACATTTTCACGTGGCGGTAATTCTTTGTCTAAAAGTTCAGCAAGGGTGACGGTCTCGAATTGAGGCACTGTTGGCACTGGTACTTCTGTAACATATGCAGGATCAGGATTCATGCTGCTATACCTTTAACTTTTGGCACAAAACACTGCAGCGGATACTCAACATCAATTAACCCGACACTTTTAACGCCTGATTTAACCAACAGCACTGCAAGTTCTTTTAATGACTCATAATCAGCATTACCGTTGGTGTTGATAAGTGAGATTTCCTGTCCTGTAAGAAATGACCAATCATAATCATCTGGTGATGCTTCTGGGGGGAATGTAATACAATGTGAATATGGTCTTCCCATATTCCAGCTTGTATAAATGTTGACACCGTTAGTTGAGTAAAAGCCTTTTCTCATCCTTTCTTTAAGACGCTTTCCAAATGGGGGGAGTTTCTTTTTCATTATTCAGCCGCCTTCAATTGATCAGCTTTAGATTCAAGCCAATCAACTATGGTCGATTCCCGCCATCTTTTGCGTCCACAGCCAGTATCGATAGGTTCAGGAAAATCACCAGCGTTTACCTTGCGCCAAATAGTAACTCGTGACCCATAACCACGAGATTCAAGATCACGATATGAAAGAAGATTGATATTCTGCATTGTTACACCTCATTAAATTAAACAAGATGCAGCAAGATTAGTAGAAAGGGTTATTGGTTAGGAATATAAGAAGTATGCTTGTAGTTATCTGACTCAATCCCAATAATTAAGATCAGTACGCCTAAATTTATCATATAAAGCTCGTTTAACTTTATCTTGTTCTTTATTTTCAATACCTGCCAAAATCAACATCTCAGCAATGATCTCGCATGATTTCCATATGCTTAATTGGTTTTTGACTAAATATGTGCAGATACATTCTGCTCCCGCATTTTTTGCAGACACTGGTCTTGAATTTGGAATTTTTTTGTCAGGTGGTTCAAATGCCTCAAGGTATGCTTCCACATCATATAAAATACATATCTTTTCTATAATTTCGTCTAAATTAGAGTCAGCACGACTACTGTGTATTGTGTCATGCAATCCACTCTGATATTTTTCTGTAGGTGTACCTACATCAATCTTAGTACATTCTTCCTTGTAGAATAAATTATACAATTCAATAACTTTGTCTAATGCTTTAATTCTCTCCAAACGACTTTTATATTCTTTATGTTGTTGACGAATAACCGTTGTATGACAAAACTCTTTATCACTAGCGATATTAAGTCCAAATTTAATCATGAGAAAATGAGCTCTATCAATAATTGATAAATCATATTTTTCTAATACTTTTAGAACAATATCGTGTTCTTTTTCGAGATTCATTAAGAACTCCTTATATGAGTCACATTTTCCTTTGGGAATACGATTAAATCCAGACAGTCATTCATCCAAGCACAACCTCATTCATCATCTGACGCCGATCTGTTCTTGTAAATTTTCCGTAATGCTTCTCGATCATCCTGACTGAAGTTCCCGTGTTCTCAGCCACTACCTGCATCGGCATACCGGACAACAGTGCTTTGGATATGTGGTAGTGCCTTAGCGAATAGTAAACACATTCTTTGGGTAACTTTGCCTTCTCAACCGCCGCTCTCATTGAGCGCAAGTGATGAGATTTCCCCCATGGATTGCCATCATCTTTTGCAAGTAAATTGGCCTCTGGTAATCGGTCTTTGCATACATCCTTAAAAAACTGCACTGCCTCATCAGACAAATAACAAATACGATGGCCTGTTTTACCAGTCAACTCTATCGTGCCATCTTTTGGATCAAAATCTTTAACATTAACCCTGGCCAATTCACCATATCGTGCACCAGTCACTACACCAGCTTTCACAAGTCGATGAAAGCCACCCTCTGTATTTTCAAGTAAGGTTTTCACTTGTTTGTCGGTTAAAAATAGTTTTCGACTAGAGGCAACATTTTTGAAGGCACTCACCCTGTTCCACTCGGTATCCGATGCAATGTGCCCGTCCCTGAAGGCAAGATTTAACGCCGCTTTTAGCTGTGCTAAAACTCGGTTTGCTGAGTCTTTTGATTTTCGTTCACCTTCTCCATCACCATCCGTCTTAACCATGCCATTATGCAGACGCTTGAGTTGTGCTGTGGTAAGGCTCGATAGTTCAGTGTTTAAGAGGCGGGTGGAAATGTGCTTGTTAAGTCGTAGCTTTACATCGCGTGAAGATTGTTTGCTGTTATTGACTTCCAGGTGCTTCACATAGTCATCAATTGCATTACTCAAAGTATAACGGTAGTTGTCAACACCGTTTATACTTTCCATCCACTCGTTGGTTGCTTTAAGTGCATCATCAAACTCAAGATCATTTCTCAATGCATGATATTTCTGTTTGTCATCGTCCCCACGCATACGTGCAACCCACGAACCACCCGAGCTTGTCCTGCGATACCCCAAAAACTTACCCTTACTGATCTGATGCCAGTAAGGTTCGCGCCTCAGTTTTAGCCTTAACCGCTTGGCAGAAGTGTCTATCTTCACAGGCCGGAAACCGGCCCGTACGGAAATTGTACGGAAAAATTAACATATTTTTGTGAAACCATCTGAAACATAATAATTCCTAATGAAACATAACTCAAGGAATTATAAGGTATTTTCTATCTTACATGAAACAGGCTGAAACTGTATGAAACGCAATTCGCTGGCCTCTCACGCCGGAAACACGAGTTCGAGTCTCGTAGGGAGCACCATATATACCAATGGTTTAATGGTTTTAATGTGCTGCTTAACTGCGATTTAGGTAACTTTTAGGTAATATTCGGTGT
>JAPUHH010000080.1 GCA_027297825.1 Gammaproteobacteria bacterium | reverse complement strand
ACTTGGAATAACATCCGGAAAATCACCTTGGCAATCCGTAAAGTAGACTAACAAATCTGGATGTTGATCTTGCTGATCTAGCCATTCAAAAACTGGACAAAAATTTGTTCCACCTCCGCCTTTTAACGTAGTGGGTAAGACAATTTCTTCCCAAGGCTCAAAAATCCACGGCGCACCTTGTGCAAGTTCCGCATCACAAGGTAACAAAGTAATTCTTGCGCGCATATTACCCTTAATGGCATCGACCTCGGACATAAACTCATTCATTTCCTCATCGTCTACCGAGCCACTGATATCAATCCCCACCGCTACATTTATTTGCGAACTGCGCAAACTCGGAAATATTGCTGGCCCCCCTCGACGTGCAGAAGGTCTTGCATAGCTATAATCGTCGCGCGCACTCGCGGTCATATAGCGTGCTAACAACATGCGCCAAGGCAATTTGGGTTGTAGCATGAAATCCACCAACCGCGCCATGGAAGCGCCCATTTTCCCAGCTTGCATCGCTTGTTGCGCTGCACCCGCTAAACGCTGCTGCCATTGCAAAGATAATTCTTCTTGCTCTTGTGGGGTTAACGGAGAGGGTTGCGAAGCAAAACCTTGTAGTTGATTTATTTCATCATCAGGTAGGGGTTCTGAGAAATCTTCTGCCTGCTGACTTTGATCTTGATCACCCTCATTTTGCAAAGGGTCGTGCGCGCCATCATCTTCTGATTCATTGCTTTGTTTCTCTTGCTCTGAGTTGTCGTTGTCGAACTCATCGATACAATGATAGATTTCTTCTGCAGTCATGCCCTCATAACTATCCTCCACCATGGTACCAGGTGGTGGTTTCAATCCGTCATTAATCAGCAATGGATTCACTGCATAGTCACAAGCCAGCTCCCAACGATGTTTTATACGACTCTGTCTGCGCGCAAAATGTGATAATGCACAATGCAAGGCTTGTTTCGCTAATACAAATTGCGTTTCTTCAATAGTAAGCGCGTGAATATAATCTTGGTTGTAAAAAAACTTGCGCGCATCAGTTGCAGCCGTTTTGCACCATTTAGGATTCGCTGCCACCACTGATAATCGCAACACCAAAGCGCCCAAAAACGGCTTGTCTAAAATTAAACGTGTTCTTGCCGCGGCTAGTTTGTTTTGAATATCCGGATCAACCATGCAAGCAGCCACAAAAAGAATTTAATCTCGTTAATTCAATTAGGCATGATCGTAGATCATAATGTCAGCAATCTTGTCTGCCCAGCTTGCAAACTCCGGCAGGCTAAAAAGATCTTCGCCGATAGCACGATGCATATCCGAAACCATCATCACACCCATTTCACGTTGCGGGAATCGCCCTGCATAATTCAAAATATTCCCTTGCACAACATTTGCTTTTGTAGTCTCTTTAACTCGAATGGCTTGACCTACTAACGCCGAAGCTACTGCATATTGCAAATCAATTTCTTGCGGTGCCGCCACATCTTCACCCCGAATAATCGCTTCAAGGTCAGGCATTTGATCAAGATTTGCAATGAATGCATTGAGCTCAACACCAGCAGCCGGTCCTACGCATGCTTGTAAAGCACCCGTTAATAAATCAGGTCGATCCGAAAACTTTGATAGCGCGCGATGCGCAAACTCCCATGAACGTGGCGATGGAAATGCAACTGGATTATGCGCAGGGTCAAAATCAAATAATAAATCCGGTCGAAAACGCAAAAAGGCAATGATCCTTTCATCAATTTGATTGTCATAGGCCCAAGCCACCCAATCATCTAGATTAATATCCACTTCAAAATGCGAAAACCGATTGGCCAATGGCGCAGGCATGGTATAGGTAACACCTCGATCTCCCTGACGATTGCCGGCTGCAAAGATTGCCCAACCTTTTGGGACCCGATATTGACCCAAACGACGATCAAGAATAAGTTGATAAGCTGCAGCAGACACACTGGGCGCGGCAGAGGTAATTTCATCTAAAAATAAAATTCCATTTTCTCCATGCCTTTTTACATCAGGTAACATTGAGGGTATTGCCCACTCCACCGTGTCATGATCACGAAACGGAATACCGCGCAAATCACTGGGTTCCATTTGTGATAAACGTATATCAATCACTTCAACTTTATTAATTTGGGCTACTTGCGCAACCATTTGCGATTTACCCACCCCCGGGGCGCCCCACAACATTACAGGCGTATGATGCCCTGTCGCCGCGCTGTTAAATTCTTTTCCCAGTACAACTAATAAATGTGCAGGTCGCATAACGAGTACTTAATAAATTGTAAATATTGTTTACCCATGAAAATATCGCGACACCAATAAAGAAAAACAAGGTATAACATTAAATTTCGTCGGGACCAAACCCAGCTTTGGTATACCATTCTTTAGCTTTTTCTAAATCCTTCTCCACACCGCGGCCTTCTTCATACATCATTGCCAGTGTTGTTTGCGAACCTTGCAGGCCTTGATCAGCCGCTTGAGTAAACCACTTTACCGCTTCTTCGCCATTCTTTTCGACGCAATCGCCTTCCATATACATAAAACCCAAACCATGTTGTGCAAGTGCGTGACCTTGCTCTGCGGCGGCTTGCATCCATTTCAGTGCAGCCTCAGGATATACCACCACTCCCAAACCATTTTGATACATGATGGCACAACGGTGTTGCGCATCCGCGCTGCCTTTTTCCGCAAGTGGAGAAAGCAATTGCATGGCTCTGGAAAATTGTCTGGCCTCAAATGCTATAACCCCACTCGTATAATCCATATCATCATCAGAAATGTCAGGCATGTTGACTCCAAAAATTGTTACGCGGGTGTTAAATCAGCGACCCATAATACGTGAATACCCAAAACGGTAGGAATAACCCAATATATAAGTATAGTGTGAAAAGTTGTGGTTTTTGTCACCACCGGTTATTGCTTCTTGGCAACTGCTCCTGCGTTGTCCTAATAAGTTACCCCCATGTATCGATGCAAACCCGGCATCTCATACGACCTGCACACAAGACAAGGCGCATTGCTTTTGAAAAGCGGAATTTGCACGCGAGTCAACAGGTATTTGAGAGAGCGATGCAACGCGATATTAAGGCAAAAATCACATTTTGGGAGATCTACTAGCCCCTCGATGGGGATATATAGGGGATATACCGCCTTTTGTATCCTGCGGTACCTCATCTTTAGTGGCATCATTGGCCTAATGTCTGCAATCAAACAACAAATTAATCCCGACGCAAATCTTGCCATGCGCTCTTATATTCAGCGTGTTGCGACGGGGCCGGAATATAGTAAAGACATTTCCTTTGAGGAAGCGCGAGATGCGATGCGCCATATATTAGCGGGCACTGCGGATGCTGTGCAGGCCGGCATCTTCTTGATTGCTTTGCGCATGAAGCGCGAAACATTGGATGAGAATGGTGGCAGCCTACAAGCGATTTTGGATGCCGCAAATATTGTCACAGCCGATGTGGATCATATTATTGATATCGCAGACCCCTATGATGGCTATACACGCGGCTTACCGATTTCACCTTTTTTACCTGCTGTGCTGGCTGCCTCTGGTTTGCATGCTGTTTCTCATGGTGCGGAAATGGTAGGGCCTAAATATGGAGCCACGCATCGCAAAGTGCTGCGTGCCGCAAACATCAATATTGATTTCACACCGCAGCAAGCGGTGCAGCAAATAAATAATCCAGCAATTGGTTGGGCCTATGTCGACCAAAAAGCGACTTGCCCTGCTCTACATGATTTAGTCCCTTTGCGCACAAAAATTGTTAAGCGACCCGTCATTACTACCGTAGAAGTTTTGATTGGCCCAGTACGCGGCAAAAGTGCTACACACCTAATGACAGGTTACGTACATAAGCCCTACCCACCTGTGTATGAATATTTGGCCAAGCTATCCGGGTTTGATTCGGCAGTACTGGTAAGAGGCGTTGAAGGCGGAGTAATCCCTTCATTAAAACAAAAATCAAAGTACTTTGCCTTTAAAAATTATGGAAAAAATGATGGGCAAGACCCAAGCATAAGCGAGCTCACTGAAATAGAAATTCACCCTGAAAAGATTAATATTCAGCAAAATGTGCGTGCGGTTCCATTACCTGATTTGCCACCTGCTAAAAACATAGGCGATGACACGGCCACCAAGCTTGATATTGATCAACTTGCCAAACATGCCGCCGAAGCAGGACTATCTGCTTTAGCAGGCCAACAAGGCCCTGCTCGTGACAGCTTGATCTACTCTGGCGCAATTATGCTTTCGCATATGGGGCTAGAAAAAAATATACAAGATGCAGCAGACAGAATTAGAAGTGCAATTGATAGCGGCAAAGCATTAACCCATTTTCAAAAAAATAAACTACACTTAACTTAGTCACAAAGGAGACACCATGGACCAAGCGTATAGAGATGCAACCACTAAAATGGAAACTGCAGGAGTAGATCCTGAATATGTAATTGGCTGGCAAGGCGGCTACTTAGGCCATCCAGAACGTGAAGAACAACGTGTTACGGCTGCTTATACAGCAGGCTTTGAAGACGGTCAGGAGAAAAATGGCGATAATTTCGATAAGTGGAAGAAGTAATCGCTTATTTAAGCTTCGGCAAGAAGTGAGCGCATCGTTCACAAAATATTTTTCATCAGCAATTACTTATTCATTTTCTTTACTTGCCAAAGAAAATGAATCAAAAGGTCGCTCTATCTCATCCATGCGACTGCGACATTCGTACCTCCTTGTACATCAAGACAACATCCTTGTGCTTGCCATATCGGGTACGATCAGCAACACAGAACGACTTTGTTGCCGTCAGCGTGATGTAATGCCTAGTAAAGAGCTTCTATATTTAAGTCGCTATGACCACTAACGACCCAAAGCGGTCATTCGTAAATTCGTTTGCAAATCTCACCTACGATGTTTTAACGCTAAACTGCCCATCTGCATTACGCGTAACGTAGAAGCTTCCGGAATTACATTGAACGTTCCATGAGTTTTCACCGGTAGATTGCAAATCCAGTACTTTTGCACACGGATGATCGGCAGAACGAATAATTCCAGCCATTTCACCATAACTCATCTCTTCAGCAGGCGACTGTGGCACGAAGACAATTATCATTAAAACAGCAATAAGTACTTTCACCATGCGCAATGGGATCATTCTAAATTGATGCTGTATTGGCACTTTAGATTTTCTTAACGATGTATATTTAAAGTGAGTCCACTTTGACTGGGCCGCACCGAATTGTCAATTGGATACATCTTGAATGTCCGCTTTTGGCCGTAAGTGGTTGTTCAGAAATTTACTCTTCTCCCCACACCCCACTCTCTGGAATCGGCGGTGGCGCGAAATCAGCTTCGCTTAATGAAGGGCTTTGGCCTTTGAAAACTCGTTTTAGCGCGAGCAATAGCTTTGGTATTTCAGAGTCAATCACATAATCAGGAATCCATTTATTATCTTTGTCACCCATCACTGTTTGAACATGCTTCCCGGCAATGCATCGCATTGAAAAACTGGGCCCATTTTCTTCCGTGTAACCACAGTCAGAGTATTCACCCATTCTGTCGTTTAACAAATTAATAAAATCTTTTCGATATTCGCCCGGCTCGCTCGCATCTTCACGATTGCTTTGCAACGTATCTGCAAGATGCTGCCCCAAAGCGTTAATAAATTGCTCACGTTCCGTGGCTGTCATTTCATCAAACACCATTCGATCTGCAACATGCGCACCAAATGCTATAAATTCTGCAATAACATCAAGCCGCTGTGAATGAGTTTGAGTTTCGAAACCTTCATTTTCCAGAAATAGGCAAGACTCTCCGGCAATCACCCACAGATTAAAACCGATAACACCCGCGATTTCTTTAGGTGTGCGCTTTCTATCTGCCTGGTTCCACTTTGTCTTTAATCTTGCCACTTTATTTCTCTACAATGCGAGACCCTCGATTCCATTTAGTCTTTAGCCGAGCCATTAAAATCCTCTTGCGCGCGAATGGCTGTGTAACTTATTTTGCAAAGCAAGCCATTTAGCCTACATTTAGTAATGATATTTCTGGAGTGATGGGAAGATCGTAACATAACTACGCGTATAATAAGCCCATGCACACCCAAGCTGAACTACTTTGCGAAACCGTACAAAAGAACTGTGATATTTCTGATGCGCGCCATGCCGCAAACTACACAATATGTATTTATCTTTTAAAAATGCGCGAATACTTTCGCTGGGAAAATGGTTATTCCTACAATGATGTATTACCTAAAGAAGAAATAGGAAATTGGGTACAACAACGTGAAAGTATGTGGGAAGAAATAGAAAATGAAGACTTCACCCCCCTTTCTATCGATGGGAAAAATTTTGATCCCTTTGACACAGACAATATCAATTTCGTATTAGCGCCAAAAGGCTATGTATACAGTGGCGGTATCGGCTTACGCGCAGCACCACACTTCTTTTTAGCTAAACTAGAATCTAGAAAAGTTCACAATAATTTTACGATGTACTTGTCTGCAGATGAGTGCGCAAGAGATTTAACTGCTCCTCCTGCTATGACCATCGGCAAAAATGTTTTTATACGTCGTGAATCTTTGCGTCGATATCTATGGGAAAAATTTCAGGAATGGCAATGGCATAAAAGCGAAAATGCGATGGCTAGAGCATTAGCCTATTATGATTTTAATAAAGATATAGATCATGCGCTTGACCAAATGACGGACAATGAATTAGAAGCCGTCACATTGCATGAAATTGGTGAACTCACTGCTACACAAAAGTTAGGTAAAAACTGGCGTGAAATGATTATTAGCTTACCTCGCTCGCGGTCTGAAATGCTGGCCAGGACCGTTAAAGATTTACTCGCGGACTGTTTGTCTACATTGCCAGGACTGATTGAAAATAAAAACTCAGCTTCGTTGCACTTTTATGCGGCAAATTTAGTGGCCATACGAAAAGAGATATTTCCAAGTTTTCAAACTGCTTACCAAACTTGGGTAGACACAAAAAATCTAGACCCTCTAAAAAAACTCGTCGCCACCGGTGCGCAGCATTGGACAAACCTGGCGAGCGATATGTTAAATTGTTTTGAGGAAGACGGTGATGATGGCTTAATGAAGTTAGAAGCACTTGCGCAAAAAAATATTCTCTAGGACCTAACTCTCGCGTGCAATTTTATAGAAATGCACAATACAAATAATCACTCTAGCATTAATCCATACTATGTTTAAGCAATCACTTCAAACTATTAGAGAGGTTAAATCCAATAGCTTTATATTCGAACAATCTAACGCTCTTGCTGAAAGTTTTTGCGCGGATGTTATTCAACGTTTTGAGAATTCTAAAGAAGGGCAATATGATGGGCGTATTGGGCAACTTGCTAACAAAGATTCAAGCATTAAAAAATCAACGGATCTTGTCGTTAGCGGCAAAGAGGACTGGAAAGATGTGGATCGTGCATTATTTCGATCTTTAGGATTAGCCATTAGAGAATTTCGTAAAACCTATCCTTTCTTTAAGGGGCCATTTAAAGACATGGGCTATGGCATTCAAAGAACCAACTCAGGCGAACACTATCACTGGCATATCGATGGCGGCAGCCATGATTTTAGCCATCGCCAATTAGTCGCGATCTGGTATTTAAATGATGTGTCCGGTCCGGGTGGCGAAACCGAATTTTTATTCCAGAATATAAAAATCAAACCTGAGTTGGGTAAATTAATATTATTTCCACCATTTTGGACCCATGAACATCGAGGCATCACTTTAGACAAAGGTGTGAAATATATCGCCACTACCTGGGTCGTATTTGCATAAACCTTGATTTGATCATCTATAAATCTCCAACTTCCTCGGCAGAATTTGAGGATTATTTTTCCTTTCGATGGAAAATGTTACGCAGCCCTCTTAACCTACCGCGCGGTAGTGAGCGAGACGCAATAGAAAAAAACTCTTTTCATATTGCGGCCTATCATGAAAAAACCATCATTGGTGTAGGTCGATTACAAATCGAACCCAATCACAGTGCGCGTATCCGCTACATGGCTGTAGATGATGATTATCAAAACCAAGGAGTGGGTAGCTCTATTCTTATTAGACTTGAGGGGTTTGCCCAAACAAATAATTTGCGCATTTGTTGGCTCTATGCACGCGAAAAAGCCATTAAATTTTACAGTAAGAACGGTTATGCAGTGAAAGGTGAAAGTAAAAGTGAATTATCCGAGCTTAAACACAAAAGAATGGAAAAATCACTAAACTAGGAAGTCGATCAGCATCCCACCAATACCCCACAGAAAAATAATTAATAATTTTCCAAAATATATTGAAGGGTTCTCTCCTTCCTTAAAATGTTTGATAACAAGTAACAAAGTGGTAACTAAGCTTCTATAAGATACACATATCTAGCCCATTTAGCGTTTCTATTTCTTTAGAATTACTTCTCATCAATTCTTCTACCATCAATTAGATTTGATACAATTAGTTTTAATATTTATGCATATAGATTATTACTTTCCTACAGAGGTAAAAGCTTATGATGGCATCTGTGAAAGATGATTACACTCGTTCTTTTATATCAGAAGATTGGACGGAGGATAGTGCAAAAACAACAGCAGCTGCAGAAGATTTAATACTTACTGATGATCATTTTTTGGTGCTGCATGCGTTGCAGGAATATTATTCACGTCATGGAATTAAGCTAATAAATGTACGTGAACTTCGCGATGCGCTAGATGAAAAATTTCATCATAAAGGCGGCATGAAGTTTTTGTATAGTTTGTTTCCCGATGGGCCTATTGCGCAAGGCTGCAGAATTGCAGGTTTGCACCCTCCCTCAGGTGCTGTAGATAAAGGATTTGGAAGTGTAGTCTAGATTCTTTGTATAAATAAAAGTATCAGCAAAAGTGCTTTGATTTGTAACTGCAAAATAGTCTAGCAATACAACCTAACACAGATCTAAATTCTGATTACTTCAAACAACGAATATTTCTGCTTTGGGTCAAAAGTAAACATTTGCTAAAAATAATTAAGTATTTAAATAACTGAACTCCCGCAAACTTCCTAAAATGGTAGTTCAAAGAATAATATAGCAAGATTGATTGTTGCAACCGGCGACACTTATGCGTACGTCCCGATCTTAAAGAGATGCAGGCTCGCTCCAACTCTCTGAATCAATTATTAAGAAATTAAACGACGATTAAGTTAATTGAGCCTAAGGTTTCTTTTTTGCAATTAATTTCATTTAAATCAAGCCCATCTTGATGTAGGCGCTGGGACAAACCTCGGCACAGATATGGCAGCCCACGCATTTGTCGTAATCGGTATCCACGTAACGCCCCATAGCACGCTGATCCTTGTTGACCCTGAA
>JAPUHH010000008.1 GCA_027297825.1 Gammaproteobacteria bacterium | reverse complement strand
AAAACCAGTTATAACCTTATATATCAAATTTATATTTCTAATTAGGATACTCTATTTGACTACAAGGAGCACCTGATTTTTGCCAGTAGAGACTTTTAGGTGATTTGTAATCAGAATGGAGATTCTCGGTTCCCCTTTGCGATCAAGAACCACCGCAAAGCCTGCAAAAATAGGCTATTTTTTATAGATTCATGCGTCTCTTGCAAGAGACAAGACTGGGTGGCGGTGGTTTGGAGTCTGCAGCGAACCCTGCTCGACCTAATTTCCCTGTTAAATAGCCAATTTACAGGGAAACTTTATAAATTAACCTCATTAAACTTACCTGCCACTAACATTCTATAGAATTTCAAAGTACTTAGATGATTTCAATTCAAATCAGACTTTTAATAACAGGGAAGTATCAGGGAATTCGATTTTCTTCGTAAAAATTGACCTTTAAATAGTTTAACTACGAATTTTCCAGGCATTGCTATTGATTCATCCAAGAAATCTTTTTCAATTTTAGGCTTCTCGTTTTTATGAGAGTCATCAGACTTTAGTTGATTTTATTTCACTCATAGCGCTTAACCCTAATTCTTATGTTATTAGATTAAAAATTGAGCGTCCTTGCTCGATACTGAAGAAGTCCTATTTCATCCAGACAGGAGGAGGCTATTCATTCATGGTGAGGAGGAGTTTTAGTCGATAATTGTCAGCCACCACCGCAAGTATTAACAAAATTCCAATTACTACCATTTGTAAATACGAGTTAAGCTGTAAAAGATTCATGCCATTTTGTACCAGGATAATAAATATTGCTCCCAAAACTACGCCACTTAATCTACCAACACCGCCAAATATACTGACACCGCCTATCGCACAAGCTGCGATGGACATAAGTGGGTATTCGACACCAATATTGGACTCACCACTTTCTAAACGCGCAGTAAGCAATAATGTCGCAACCCCTGTTATCAACCCTGCAATCACATACGTAAAAAATATTACAAGCTTAGTATTAATACCTGATAATGCGGCCGCTTTAGGATTACCACCAATGGCGTAGAAGTATCGTCCAAGGCGAGTCCAGTTAATTAAAAAATACATGCCAATTATAAAAAGAACTGTAATACATACTGGAACAGAAATTCCATATACTTTGCCATATCCAAAAAAATCAGAAAAGCCTCCTGGCATGCCATAAACAGGTGTTCCACCGGTTGTGTAGAACGCAAGACCCGCGACGATTGAGGACACGGCTAATGTCATTACAAATGGGGGTACATTAAATACCGCAACTCCAAACCCATTAAACGCACCAATTGCCATCGTTGTTGCCATACCCGCTAGACAACCCATGGTGATAGCAAACTCTGGCGACATACCACTCGCTGAAAGCGCTACCATCGTCATGGACGTGGTAACCGAGCTCATGGCAAACATCGTGCCGATGGACAAATCGAGTCCACGAGTTAGTAAGACTATCATCTGTGCCATTGCAGCCAATACTAAATAAGTCGATTGACGTGCCACAGTAGACAGATTTTGTTCTGTAAGGAAAGTGTCTGTCGCACTTGTTAAAAAAATAACTGCAATGACAAGAAACCAAGGCAATACCCCCGCTTTAACAAACACAGTTTTAATTAGATTTCTAATTGCTCCCAATAAACCCATTCCTAAGAAAGCATTATTTATGTTTTCCACATGATTGGAGTTCATTACGCACACTTCTCCTTTTCAAAAAAATATTTAAGCACACTCTGCTCTGATAATTGTTCTTTTGGTATTTCGGCCTGTAATACACCACGGTGCATCACATATGCTCGGTGAGCTAAGTGCAAAATTTCTGGCAGGTCAGACGAAATGAGTATCACGCCTGCGCCTTCTTCGCATAATTCACCTATAAATTTGTAAATTAGCATTCGTGCACCTACATCCACACCTACCGTTGGCTCATCGAATATAAACAGCTTAACGTCTCTTGCTAGTGCTTTCCCAATTAGCGCTTTTTGTTGATTGCCCCCAGAAAAATTCTCAACATCACGTTCTATATTAGGTGGATTTAAATCTAATTTTTTTGATATTTTCTGCACCTCTTTCTTTTCACCTGCACGTCGCAAAAACCAATTGTTGGAAAACTTACTCAATCCAAGTGATGGTAGAGATACATTTTCACGAACGTTTTGCACCATTACCAAGCCTTCTTCTCGTCTGTCTGAGGGTAGATAGTACATACCACGATCTAGCATAGCCCGGGGCTTTAAAGAGTTAATATGTCGTTTACTGCTATAAACGGTATTGCTACAAAATTTTATTTTTCCACTAGCAATATTCTCTAATCCAAACACCGCGCGACCAATTTGTGATTTGCCTGATCCAAGTAGCCCCGCGATACCGACAACTTCTCCTGCATGTATTTCCATGGATACATCTTTTACTGAATCGTCTTTAAGCGTTAGTCCTTCAATTTTTAATAAGGATTTATCCGGATTCGAATTAATGTTAGGGAAAATCTGATCAATAATTCGACCCGTCATTAATTCAACTAACTTTTCTTCACTTGCTTCTTTGACGGGGATTGTTGAAACGAATTTGCCATCGCGCAGCACAGTTATTCGATCGGCGATTCTTTTTATCTCATTAATTCTATGCGTGATATAAATGATGCCTATACCTTCACGCTTAAGCTCTGCAATCATTGAAAATAATTGGTCTGTTTCACGGTCTGTAAGTGAAGCCGTAGGCTCATCAAAAATTACAATAGAAGGTTTGGTTCGAAATGCTTTTGCGATTTCAACCATTTGCTGTTCAGCGCGCGACAGATACATAACGTGTTTATTAGGGTCTAGAGGAAAACCCAACCTTTGAAGAATCTCTTTTACCTGACTGCGTAATTTATTCTTGTCAAGAAATGGTCCATTAGTCATTTCTGATCCAAGAAACAGATTTTCCTCAACGGTCAGTTGCGGGATTACTGAAAATTCCTGAAAAACAGCACTGATACCGAGTTCACGAGCATGATGAACTGATTGCAGTTCTGTTTCCTGCCCGTTTA
>JAPUHH010000079.1 GCA_027297825.1 Gammaproteobacteria bacterium | reverse complement strand
TCATCACGGTTACCCGCAGTGATGGCAAAGCGCGCATTGAAGCCATTCCAATTAGGACTCCACCAATGCATTATGTTTTCTTGACGACGGTTAAAGCCAGTCTCATAAACGGTGTACATTGAATAGTCAAAGTCACCACCTAGGAGTGTGTCATCAAAAGTACCACCGTTAAAGAAGTTACTGGTTAGACCATGGGTACCCATGATAGAGGTGTGTGAGGATACGTCTGCATCATAGAAAGGATCTACCCACTGCGCGACCATTTCATTGAATGGTAGCAACCAAATCGCAAAAGCAACTTCACCCCAAACGCCTGCAAGACTTAATTTAGAGTTACGGTTACACCAGCCAGTGCCACCTGCGAGGTTGTTGAAAGGGGTAAACTGTTCACACTGCAAATTTGCTTTTATAGCCGTTCCACCCATCGATACACCGGTATCAAGGCTTGCCGAGAAACCAATATTGGCCGCGTTCATATCGATTCGATCAAAGTCACGTGTGGAACCAACTAGAGGATCATTTTCGACAAAGACATAAGAATAGTTCTGCCACCCGTAGATGGTCCAATTTGAGTTAGCGTTGCCGCCCCCTACACCGCCCGCAAACGATGCCAAAGGCATTGCCGCTAAACCGAGTGCTAGTGCAGCTCCGATAAGTTTAGTTTTCATTGAAGATCTCCTCTTCGTTAACTAAATTAATAAAAAGAAAAATACTCGAGTAATTTTCCTATTAAGATTTCACACGACTTATAGCTGTAGTTGCGACCTTAGAATTTATAACTAGGGGCGCTTCCCTCCCTTTGCATGATTCATCTTTATCTCGAATGCCAGGACAGCATTCCATGCTATCTTTGAGCTTCAAGATAAATACAACAAGCGTTGTATATGTGCGACAGATTGCCTCTTCAGTCACCACAAGTCAATAGAATGGTGTTGTTATTATGCAACATAAATAATTATTTTTTAAGGTGCGATGCCCTTCACTTTAGCTTAGATCATGAACGTTATTTGCTTGCCAATGAGAGGTGAGGAATCAAATTTTTTTAAAAGCTGGAGAAAATATGTTGTAAATAACCAACAATTTCATTCTTATGAGCCATAATCCCCTGTTTTTAAAGGCTAATATTTTTAGTGACCGTTTATTGCAGAAAAATCAATACCTGGAAACGAAACTGAAGCATCGATCGCGTAATGGTTGTGTAAGGCCAAAAGCCATTGGTTTTCGATCATCTGCCCGATGCAGTCGTGAACGAAAATTTACTGGTGAATGTTGCTAACGGGTCGGCTGTCTGAGTATATCGATCAAGGTGGCTAATGAATTATTCACCTAATTCGCTCAGTATTGAGTTTCCAGACTTAGAGCTATTCAGGATGACAATGAATCTATTTCTCGCTTTGTGTGTACTTATCGTAAGTGCAGCAACACTAATTTGGAGCTAATTAGGATAGCTTTATTCGGTCACATTAAACTTAACAAGGTCAGTGTTGTGTGGTGGCTTTATCTATTGGCATATAGCTCATGCGTATTTCTTTTTGATACTCGCGATCAAAAATTAACTCAATCGAAACTGCGCCCTTTTTTTCTAAGGCTTTAATTTGCTTGAGCTCGGGCAGTGCGGTGGCTAGATAGGCACAACTTGCGGCCGCGAGGACTTCTTCTTCATTTAGCAAAGCTGAAATTAAATTTGCCGCAACAAATTCAACACGCTGTTCCAAGTTAGGTTTTGTGATGACATGTTCGCCGAGAGTTATTCCCTGGTTTAATTTTTTATCCATCAGCTCAAGTGATTCATGTTGTTCGATAGATAATTCTTTTTCACGATCATATTCAAGTATGGGCGAACCGTTTACTTGCACGATGAGTGTGTTTGATGGCGCTTCTTTCATGTTGATTGGTCATTCAGGGTTTGCATTTTAATTATTTTCTTGATGGGTTGTTGTAGATTCTAATGCGTGAATTTCTGCGTTTGGTTGAAGGGCTTGTGGATTTAGCTGTGTTTCAAGGTTTTGTAGCCTCTTTTGGATTTTTTGGTAATTGGTATTTACTTCAATCGCCTTAATAAAAAAATACTTCGCACGTCTTTGCCGGTTATAAATTAAGTCATGATTTGCCCATCTTACGTATCGATCATGTATATTTTGTATTCCTTGTTTAGCGGCTTCATTATTTGGGTATTCAAACAGTATGGCTTGATAGGTCTCAAACGCATTGTCACCAAAGGGTGTGGTAAGTTTTTTGGCCTCATACTGCTGTATTGCGATGGTATGTAGGGCGTCTACTTCTAACTCATCAATTGTTGCTGAGGGGTTAGTAGCAGTAGATGCGTTGGTATATTCTACTACATCTTGCGGCTCATCGCTTTCAGTTAGGAGCGCGTTCTTGACTTCATCCGCAGTTGGATGGATTAATTTTGTTTTGCCATCCTCATTGAATTCAATATTTTCATTCTGGTGAGGGCTATTCGATAGTGTTGTAACTTCTGCAATTTCACGCTTATCATTTTCGGTGGCCGTGATATTTCCGACATTGAATTCAATATTTTCATCCTGGTGAGGGCTATTTAATAGCGTTGTAACTTCTGC
>JAPUHH010000078.1 GCA_027297825.1 Gammaproteobacteria bacterium | reverse complement strand
AAAACGGCAATATTTTCACTCGGGTTGGTGGCCAGTTCAATATTGGCAGATTGGGCCTGGGTGGATTGCGAAAGGGTCATCGGGTTAGCATACTGTTGTCACCTCATCCCTACAATTCTTTATGTGCTAGTTTTGTTGAATATACGAACTTGCACATTATAGAAGCCAAATACAAAACAATGAGCTGGATTTAAATATGACAGGAAAATACGACGCAGCGGATATCGAAGTACTCAGTGGTTTGGATCCAGTGCGCAAGCACCCTGGCATGTACACGGATATAACACAGCCCAATCATCTTGCTCATGAGGTGATCGATAATAGCGTTGATGAAGCCATTTCCGGATATGCCAAAACCATTGAAGTCATATTGCACAAAAATGGATCTTTAGAAGTTGCAGACGATGGTCGAGGCATGCCTGTTGACAAGCATCCAAAGTTAAAACGTCCTGGTGTGGAGGTGGTGCTTACCACCTTGCATGCAGGAGGTAAGTTTTCGAATAAAAATTATAAATTTTCTGGTGGTTTGCACGGTGTTGGAGTATCGGTTGTAAATGCGCTGTCAAAGCATTTAGAAATCTGGGTGCGCAGGCAAGGTAAAGAATACAATATGGCGTTCAAGGGCGGGAAGAAGGTTTCCGATCTTGAGGTGGTAGGCAGTGTTGGTAAAAGAACTACTGGTACTACGATTCGATTTTGGCCGGATGCGAAGTATTTTGAGACTGAGAAATTTTCTGTTTCAAAACTACTGCATGTAATCCGGGCTAAAGCCATACTTTGTCCCGGCTTAATGATTCGATTTGATGATCAGCTAAATAAGAAAAAATATGAGTGGTGCTATGAGGATGGGCTTAAAGATTATTTGCTTGAGTCGGTAGAGGGTTTTGAATATATTCCGCAAGAAATATTTTGTGAGCGTTTTGAAGGTGATTCGGAAGCCGCAGAATGGGCTTTAACCTGGATGCTAGGGGAAGGAGAAGGCTTAAGAGAAGGCTATGTGAACTTAGTTCCGACCCCGCAAGGTGGCACGCATGTTTCGGGCTTACGTACAGGATTAACGGAAGCATTACGTGAGTTTTGTGAATTTAGAAAACTATTGCCTAGGGGGATTAAATTAGCTCCTGAAGATGTGTGGGAAAAGCTTAGCTATGTTATTTCAGTAAAAGTTAAAGAACCGCAATTTGCGGGGCAAACTAAAGAGCGATTAAGTTCCCGTGAAACGGCTGTATTTATTGCAGGAGTTGTGAAAGATTCTTTTGGGTTTTGGTTGAATCAAAATTCAGAAGCAGGCGAACAAATTGCTCAGCTCGCGATTAGCAATGCTGAATCACGACTCAAACGCAGCAAAAAAATCGTACGCAAGAAAATTGCAGCAGGCCCAGCTTTGCCTGGCAAGCTTGCAGATTGTAGGTCAGAAGATTTATCACGTACTGAATTGTTTTTGGTTGAAGGGGATTCGGCTGGGGGATCTGCCAAACAGGCAAGGGATCGTGTGTTTCAAGCAGTGATGCCGTTACGTGGCAAGATCTTAAACACTTGGGAAGTTGCTTCGGATCAAGTACTAGCATCACAAGAAGTGCACGATATTTCCATCGCGATTGGAGTTGAGCCGGGTAGTTCCGATCTTTCTGATCTTCGTTATGGAAAAGTATGTGTGCTTGCAGATGCGGACTCTGATGGCTTACATATTGCGACATTATTATGTGCGTTGTTCTTGCGACATTTTCGGGTGCTGGTGGAGGCAGGCCATATTTACATGGCGATGCCTCCACTGTTTCGTATTGATGTGGGTAAAGAAGTTTTTTACGTGTTGGATGATGAGGAGCGCCAAGGTGTGTTGGATCGCATCAAGGCAGAAAAGAAAACTGGCAAACTTACGGTTACGCGTTTCAAAGGCTTGGGTGAAATGAACCCCATGCAGTTACGCGAATCAACCATGGCGGTAGATACAAGGCGTTTGGTACAGCTAACGCTTACGGATGAAAAGAATACTTTTCAGTTGGTTGATATGCTATTAGCAAAAAAGCGATCTGCAGACCGCCGTGCTTGGCTTGAGAAGAAAGGCAATATAGCGCAAGTGTGATTCGTAATATAGCAGGATATGAATTATAAAAATCTAACTTGATAAGCGATTAAATGATGAGTGATAACTTAGAAATGGATTTTGTGGGAAGGAAATAGGCAAAGTTTATGGGTGATAATTTAGAGATGGATTTTGAAGGGTCAGAAAAGCTGCCTATAGATGAATTTGCCGAGAAGGCTTACTTGGAGTATTCCATGTATGTCATTTTGGATCGCGCCTTACCTAATATTGGTGATGGCTTAAAGCCGGTGCAGCGCAGAATTATTTATTCCATGTCTGAGCTTGGTTTGTCCGCCACTTCAAAACCAAAGAAATCTGCACGCACAGTGGGTGATGTGATTGGTAAATACCACCCGCATGGTGATAGTGCTTGTTATGAAGCGATGGTACTTATGGCGCAGGATTTTTCTTACCGTTACCCCCTCGTGAATGGGCAGGGTAATTGGGGTTCTACTGATGATCCAAAATCTTTTGCAGCTATGCGCTATACCGAGTCGCGTTTAACAAAATATTCAAAAGCCTTGCTACAAGAGCTGGATCAGGGCACTACAGAGTGGGTGCCTAATTTTGATGGCACCTTGTCTGAGCCCGTGGTTCTGCCCGCACGCTTGCCTAATATTTTGCTAAATGGGGGCATGGGGATTGCGGTGGGGATGTCTACCGATATTCCGCCACATAATATTAAAGAAGTTGTGGGAGCATGTGTACATTTGCTCGATAACCCCAAGGCTTCGGTGCACGAACTCTGCAAGTTTATTAAAGGTCCGGATTACCCTACTGATGCTGATATTATTTCTTTGCCAAAAGAAATATTAGATGCCTATGAAACAGGTACTGGTTCAATTCGCATGCGTGCCCGATATAGCGTAGAAGATGAAGACTTAGTGATTACTGCTTTGCCTTACCAGGTTTCTGGTGCAAAAATTTTAGAGCAAATTGCACAGCAAATGCAAGCTAAGAAACTGCCGATGGTGCAAGACTTGCGTGATGAGTCCGATCATGAAAACCCCATTAGAATTATAATTTCTCCGCACAATAATCGTATTGATGCAGACGCACTGATGTCGCATTTGTTCGCCACCACTGATTTAGAGAAAAATTATCGCGTCAATTTAAATATAATTGGCATTGACGGCCGCCCTGAAGTTAAAACCTTACGCAATCTATTGAAAGAGTGGCTGATTTTCAGAATAGAAACGGTCAAAAGCAGATTGCAATGGCGTTTGGGAAAGGTCGCAAAAAGATTGCATGAGCTGGATGGTCTGTTAATTGCTTACCTTAATATAGATGAAGTCATCAGAATTATTCGCGAAGAAGATGAGCCGAAAGAAAAATTAATTAAAAAATTTAAACTTAGTGACGAGCAAGCGGAAGCAATATTAAATTTAAAGCTACGTCATTTGTCGAAGTTGGAAGAAGTAAAAATTACTACAGAACAAAAAGAACTGGGTAAGGAGCGTAAAACTCTTGAGCAGATTTTAGGTTCGAGTCAGCGTTTGAAAACACTGGTTAAAAAAGAGCTGATTCAGGATGCTGATGAGTTTGGTGATGAGCGTCGCTCCACATTGATTCAGCGCCAGGCGGCAAGTGCCATTGATGAGTCGAAGTTAGTCCCTTCTGAGCCGATAACGGTGGTGTTATCACAGCAAGGATGGGCGCGTGCGGCGAAAGGCATGGAAGTCGATGCGCGTTCTTTGAACTATAAATCTGGTGACACATATCAGGGTCACGCTACAGGAAAATCTAATCAATTAGTCTTGTTTTTGGATTCACGTGGACGTAGTTATGCTCTGCCTGCGCATAGTTTGCCTTCTGCGCGTGGACAAGGAGAGCCATTAAGTGGCCGTCTCAAGCCTGCGGATGGCGCGCGGTTTGTAGGTGTGATGATGGGTGAGCAAAATGATTACTTTTTAATTGCCAGTAGCGCAGGCTATGGATTCGTCTGCAAACTTGAGGATATGCTCACACGTAACCGGGCTGGCAAGGCATTGTTGTCTGTGCCGAAGGGTGCGCAAGCGTTGGCACCGGTAAGCGTGCGCGATATTGAAGAAGATTGGATTGTCGCGATTGGTTCTGAAGGCAATATGTTAGTAATTCCTCTTAAAGATTTGCCGATATTGTCAAAGGGCAAAGGCAATAAAATTATCAACATTCCAAGTAAAAAAGTTGCCAATGGCGAAGAGTCGATGCGCGCAATTACGCTTGTCCAAGATGGGGAATCCATGACTTTGTATTCGGGCAAGCGGACCAAAAAAATGGATGCTGACGAGGTGGATTCCTATGAAGGTGAGCGCGGTAATCGCGGCTTAAAGCTATCACGTGGTTATCGTAGTATTGATGCAATCGAAGTGCATCGATTCGATGCAGAGGAGTAATAGAGTTATAAATCAATAATTATCTAGCTTTATAAAAATTTAGTGGATAAGGATTGGCGTTATTAGTGTGGGGTTGGATCATTTCTTTAAATTAGCGGGGTTTGAACATGGGTTCGCGTATTTTTCTGTTTCTAGCGACAAATCTTTCTATCATTGTTGTTCTAGGTATCACCGCTCAGATACTTGGTTTGGATGACTTGCTGGCACAAAGCGGCATGCCTGGTCAATTATCGGGGTTATTAATGATGTCCTTGATATTTGGGTTTGGCGGTTCGTTCATTTCGTTGGCCATATCAAAGTGGATGGCGAAACGGAGTATGGGCGTCAAAGTTATAGAGCAGCCTGCTAATTCCACGGAGCAATGGTTAATAGAAACTATTCGGCAACAAGCGGAGCAAGCAGGAATTGGAATGCCGGAAGTAGGTGTTTTTGATTCATCGTAACCTAATGCTTTTGCCACTGGCATGAACCGAAATAATGCCCTAGTTGCAGTAAGTACAGGCTTGTTACATGCAATGAGCCAAGATGAAGTTGAGGCCTTGCTTGGCCATGAGATAAGTCATGTGGCGAATGGCGGTATGATTACCATGGGCTTAACACAAGGCGTATAGAATACATTCG
>JAPUHH010000077.1 GCA_027297825.1 Gammaproteobacteria bacterium | reverse complement strand
CTTGAATTATTAGACAAGTTTGAAACAGCAACACAAAGCTTAACACGACTCCTGAAACAGAAATCATCTCCTCTGCACCGCTTTTTTGAAGAATTGCTAAACAGTTTAAAAACATTCGGCTTTTTCACCATGCTACGCAAGGATGAAGCAGGAAAACAAGTCATAGAGTTATTTGAATTACAAATCTCACATTTTAAAAATATTGAAAACGCGGTGGACTGGTCTGAATATCGACGCTTTATCGCACGTCTCTTGGACCAACAAAATTTCAAACATACTTCTGTTAAATCTAATGTGACTTTCTGTAGCCTAGAACAAAGCCGGTTACTCAACTTTGATTCACTCATTATTGCTTCTGTAGATAAAGATCACTTTCCAGGCGCGTCAATCAACTATATTTTTTTTAACGAGCATATTCGCTCAGAACTAAGCATTCCTACTTGGCGCAATGAGCACGCACTGCATTTTTATTTATTCCGAATGCTGCTAGATGCAGCGCCAGATATTTTAATAACGGTTCAGAATGAAAAAAATGGTGAGGCAATAATGTCCAGTCCATGGTTAGAAGCCATAGAAACCTTTCATTCGATGGCCTATGGCAATGATTTGATAGATAAATCGTTACAAGCACTGGTTGGGCAAAGCGGCACAAGCATCGAGCAGCAGCTACAGCACATCCCTATTCCCGACCTATCGAAGCAACCAACCCCCTTATTAACGGAAAATCTTAAACCTAACTCCATCTCTATCTCTCAATATCAACGCCTGATGAATTGCCCATATCAGTTCTATGCAACGACATGCTTAAAACTCTCAAAAACTGATGAATTATACGACGAGTTGAATAAGGCTGATTTTGGCAGCTTAGTGCATCACTGCCTTTATGCATTTTTTACCAATGAACCCTCGATGCCAGGTCCATTTGCAGAAAAAGTAACTGAAAAGAATCGCGAAGCCGCTGAGCGTATGCTTATCTCAATTAGTCATCATGTTTTTAAGCACGTCATTGAACATCGATTTAGCGATCAATTATGGCTACAACGCTGGCTAAATCTCATTCCAAAATTCATAGACTGGGAAATACAGAGACAAGTAACTCACACTCCCCATAAACATGAAGCCCCGTTTGAAAGGAATATAAATGCCACTATCACCTTAAATGGCAGAATTGACCGAATTGACCGAATTGATGGGCCTGCAAGCGCTTATGCAATTATCGATTACAAGACCGGGCAAACACCTTCGCAAAAGAGCGTTGTTGCAGGCGAACAAGTTCAATTGCCTATGTATGCATTTCTATACGAAAACTGCAACCAAGTTGAATATGTAAATATAGGTAAAGACAATAACGTTAAAACCGAATCGACTCTTAAAGACAGTCAGCTTGATGATTTAATCAGCGAACATCGCAGTCGCCTTGTTGAGTTTGCTAATGCATTAAACAATGATATACCTTTCACTGCTCTCGCCGACGATGATACCTGCGAATGGTGCGAAGTCAGAGGTTTATGTAGAAAAGATTACTGGCAATCCTAACCACCTCATGCTTACTCGAATTATTTTATTGCTTTTAGTAGTGATTAGTGCTGCTAGTTCATGTGGTGATTCGCAAAACAAACTTTCACCATTATCACCAGACGCAACCATTCTGGCTTTCGGCGATAGTCTTACCTATGGCACAGGTGCAAATAATGGACAAAATTATCCATCTCAGCTAGCTAAATTGACAACATTAAAAGTTATAAATGAAGGCATTCCAGGTGAACTCAGCATCAATGGACTAGCGCGCTTGCCTGCACTACTTGATAAACACAACCCTGATTTACTAATATTGATCCATGGCGGCAATGACATTTTGCGCAAACATTCACGTATTGAGCTAAAGCAAAATATCTTAAAGATGATCCTCATAAGTCAGCAACATGATGTTGAAGTAATTTTATTGGGTGTACCAGAGCCTGGGATATTCCTTAAAAGTGCTGCAGTGTATAAAGAAATTTCAGAAGAAACATCCACAGTTGCTGAACTTACCTTGCTTGCAGTGATTCTAGGAGACCACTCATTAAAATCTGATATTTCACATCCAAATGCAAAAGGCTATCTGACATTAGCCGAAGGCATCGCTATTTTCCTAAAGAAACATGGCGCACTAGCCGAATAAGAAAACTGCATTTACAAAGAATTATGTAAAATTATCTTAACAATCGCAATCACTGTAAAAATAAATACCACCGTCAACACTAGACCCACCACAATAAACTGCGCAGGCTTGCCTTGCTGAAAATCTCGCTGCCGGTTCTTATCTGTTTGAACGCCAAAAAAACTTGCTAGTACACTTTTAAAGACATCGCCTAAATTTGGCTTGCCATCATTCACAATATCAATATCCTCATTCATACCATTCGCCATACATTGAAGCGCCAACATCTTATAGAATTATCCCACCTCAAAATACTCACCATCATCATCCAGGAGACTTTAATACCATTTGTCCAGAAAAATACCGCTCTTACACCATTTAACTGCGCATTTAAGCAGCCTGCTCATTCGCTCACAATATCAGTTCTACACATATGTAAAATATACAAATTGAGATCAATAACTTACTTAATACTCGATGTAACTTGTACTAGCTCCTTAAATCTACATGAATACAGGGCGACTTTGAAAAATATATTCAATTTAAAATCATCGCTTAATCATTTGCGATTATATGGCTTCACTATTGTTGAGTTGATGATTGTATTAGCCGTAATAGGAGTCTTAGCCATGATTGCCGTACCGGCATATCAAGGTTACATGGAGCGAGTAGAAGCCGGAGATGCAGAAACCGACCTTACGATAATACAAATGGTGATCGATGATTTTGAATTGACCACTGGTAACTTACCTAATTCACTTACAGATATCGGTATGGACGGAATGCAAGACCCATGGGGAAACCCATATGTGTATGCTAATCATGGATCCATCCCACCAGGGCTCAGAAGAAAAGACCAATCTTTAGTGCCCATAAACAGTGATTATGATTTATACAGCA
>JAPUHH010000076.1 GCA_027297825.1 Gammaproteobacteria bacterium | reverse complement strand
ACATAAAAGAAACATGCGTAGCTAAAAGACATATTCTCGCAAACATGCTTAACTTAACAGACAATAAGTTGGTTAGCCTGTTGCGCATAAATTTTCGATAAAAAATTATAGAAACGATTGTTAATTTTTATATATATTTTTCTTATATATTTAGTATTTATACTATGCCTTAAAGCAAACAAATATGTTACGAAATTATTTTAAGAATAATTTTCTAATTATAAACTTTCAATACATACTATTACGGTTAAATTCAACAGGCAGATTAAGACGCGGCACAATTTAACACCCATGCAAAAAGTAGGGAATTATTCCTAGGTATTTGTTTCTACTGGCGTAACCTTTTGTCTAGGATGGAAATTCAAGTTAGAAGGAAAAGCATATGGTCAAATTGACAACATGCGTGATGCTCTATCAGCGTGCCTAGTATTAATTTAATTCTATAAATTTACATTTCGGATTTGTCTCAATGTCCATTAAGATATCAGGTCACACTGAATCTTATAACTAGAATTGTTTGAGATATGTTGCAAATAGAAAAGTGAATTCTTCAGCTCAAAGCGCAGAAATCCGCTTAGAAGAAAAACAAGGGGTTTTTGGTATACATCTCTTAGGTGATTGGGTAATTGAAAATCAACTCCCCGATACCGAATTTGTATTTGAAAAATTCGCCAGCAGTAAAACCAATTCAATAGATATAAATACCCATCACCTTGGTGATTGGGACAGTGGTTTAATTGTCTTCCTTGCTAAGTTACGAAGACTTGCCGATCAAGAAATGGTAAATGTAAATTTATCCGCTCTTCCCGAAGGCGCACAACGATTATTAAAGCTTGCTTTTGCTGTAGAAGAGCGTGAAGGCGCACGCAAGCAAGCTAAAAAAGAAAATATTTTTACACGTGCGGGGAAAGGTTTTCTTAATACTCTGGATAGATCTCAGTCACTACTCACATTCCTGGGTGAAATAACACAATCTTTCGGACGTTTCATTCGTGGTAAGGCGACTTATCAGCGTTCCGATCTCTGGGTAACCATCCAAGAAACGGGTGCGGAAGCATTTCCAATTGTAAGCCTTATTGCTTTTCTAGTGGGCGCGATCCTTGCATTTGTAGGCGTCGTTCAGCTGGTTCAATTTGGTGCCGGAATTTATGTTGCAGATTTAGTTGCCATCGGGGTGGTGCGCGAAATGGGCGCAATCATGACAGGGATCATCATGGCTGGCCGTACCGGCGCGGCATTTGCAGCACAACTGGGTACCATGAAAGTGAACGAGGAAATTGATGCACTCACCACGATGGGAATCGACCCCATCGATTTTTTAGTGCTGCCAAAGTTATTGGCTTTGATCGTGATGCTGCCGTTATTGAGTATCTATGCAAATTTTTTAGGTATTTTGGGTGGAGCAGTAGTGTCTTTGGCTATTCTAGATGTAAGTGCGTACCAGTATGCGGTTCAAACAATTTATTCTGTGGATTTGGTAGATTTTACAGGCGGACTATTTAAAGCAATTGTTTATGGGATACTTATCGCAATAGCCGGTTGCAGGTGTGGCATTGAATGTGGCAACAGTGCAGCAGCAGTGGGGTTGGCTACAACTGCGGCTGTAGTGAGCGGCATCGTTGCGATCGTTTTATCGAACGCTGTTTTAAACGTGATTTACACAGTATTAGGTATATAAGGTGGCTGATCCTCACATCACTGTAAAAGATCTTACGATGTCTTATGGCGACTTTGTAATTCAACGCGATTTAGACTTTACAGTAAATCGTGGAGATATTTTTATCATTATGGGGGGCAGTGGTTGTGGCAAAAGCACGTTGTTAAAAATTATGATCGGACTCAAATCGCCAGCCGTAGGGGATGTGTTCTACGAAGGGAAAAGTTTTTGGAAAGCGTCGGATGTGGAGCGTGAACAGATGAGTCGAAACTTTGGTGTGTTATTTCAAAGTGGTGCTTTGTGGAGTTCTATGACCTTGGCTGAAAATATTGCTTTAAGTCTTAAACAATATACAGATTTAGAGGCCAAAGAAATTGCCGAGTTATGTTCACTTAAATTAGCGCTTGTAGGTCTGGCAGGGTTTGAAGACTATTACCCCAACGAAATTAGTGGCGGAATGAAAAAGCGCGCAGGTCTTGCGCGTGCAATCGCTATGGATCCCGAGATTCTTTTCTTTGACGAGCCCTCTGCTGGGCTTGATCCTATTAGTTCGCGCTTATTAGATGATTTGATCCTTGAGCTTCGTGATAGCTTGGGTGCAACTGTAGTAATTGTGACGCATGAACTTGCCAGCATGTTTGCAATTGCGGATGATTCGGTATTTTTAGATCCTGATACAAAAACAATGCTTGCAACTGCAAATCCGAAGTATTTACGTGATCACAGTGACAACTTTGTGGTGCGTAATTTTCTGCTAAGAGGTGATGCACAACCACCACAAGAAAATAAGCTGAATAATTAGTGCAATTAAAAATACATGAGTAAAAAAGCAAACCCAACCATAATCGGTGCATTTATTATTGGCGCTATTGCTTTAACTGTGGCTTCACTTATATTGATTGGTGGCGGCAAGATCTTTCGTGATCGGCAGGTGTATGTTACTTATTTTGAGGGCTCACTTCAGGGCTTGAGAGTAGGTGCAAATGTAACCTTTCGTGGAGTGCGGATTGGACAGGTGCGTGAACTATATGTGCGCTTCGACGAGTCTACATTAGAATTTGACTCGCCAGTGATTATTGAGCTGGAATCTGGTGCTTTCCGAACAGTTTTGGGTAAGGAGTATACTCAATCTCAATCCGACGAATTATTTAGCCAACTTATTGAAAAAGGTCTGCGTGCGCAATTACAACAGGAAAGCTTTGTGACCGGCCAGTTACTGGTAGATTTAGATTACCATCCTGATACCGAGCCCGTTTTCCGCGACGACGACAGTAAATATCGAGAGATTCCCACTGTCCGTAATGACATCCAACTCGTCATTGAAAACTTCCAACAATTTTTCGCAAAACTTAAAGATGTCCCTATTAGCGAACTCTTTGATGATTTGAGGAAATCAATTGATGGGATTGAGCAGTTTGTGAATTCACCAGAATTGGCAAATACAGTAGAGGGGATTGATAAATTCGTTAACTCAACAGACACGCAGCAGCTTACTGCAAGTCTGCATAATTCTATCGAAAAACTTGATGTAGCTGTGGCTGATATACAAAATCTTGTGCAAAACATTGAGCAACAAATAGATCCTTTAGCGAATAACTTTGGAAAGACAATGGACGAAATCCAAGCTGCTGTAATAGACATTCAAAAAACATTTGCCGAAGTGAGAAATACGATAAAAGACGAAAGCATTCGCCATGACTTAACCGAAGCGCTAACTGAATTTTCGAGTGCGTCACGTTCTTTTCGTGTTTTTGTAGAATACTTAGAACGCCATCCCGAATCTTTCCTTTCGGGTAAGCCAGATTCGCAATAGAGCACATCATGATAAACACTATTTATTTAAGGAGGCCATTTGCTGCTACACATGCATAACTTGCAGAACATTATAATTTTGGCATTGCTGATGCTATTCACATCGAGTTGTTCATTTGGCGGCAAATCGAGTCCTTCGCATTTTTATGTGTTGGATTCAAAAGTTGAAAGTGTCGACAAAGAACATTTAAACCATCTTCGTATGGGCGTGGGCCCAATTGACATACCTGGTTATATCGACCGCCCACAAATTGTGACTAAAACAGAATCTGCCGAACTTCATCTGGCTGAATTTGATCGTTGGGCAGAACCGATGGGTGCAATGTTTACACGCACACTTGCTGAAAACATTAAAGCTATAACAGGTTCACATCTAATACACAGTTATCCATGGCTTTCTAATGTGGGATTGGCTTATCGAGTCAGCGCAAAAGTAATCAAATTTGAAAATAATGCAAATGGTGATGCATTGTTAGTTGTGCATTGGCAATTAACGCAAAAAAGTGAAGCATCAAAGCTTAAGACCATGCATTCGGAATTTAAAGCTAATGCGAGTGATGCGAGTTACTCAGCTCGAGTCGCGGCACTGAATGACACAATTGCACAGTTCGCCCATGAAATTGTTGGCCATATAGACTAAGGTCTAATAGCTGACTGCGGTGTTTGTAGGCGATAAAGTATTAAGTAATGCTACTCTGTGAATGTAGGAAACAATCTATTAAATACAAATTTATGAGAGTATTGTATAGATGTCTAAACTTAATAATGACATCTGGATAATAATAAAAATTAGATTTCAATGTTTTGCTTTAACCCAACAACTTTTATTATTAGATGTCTAAGCGCATTATTTGTTTTTGGGATTTTGTGTCCATTATCTGCATCAGATAATAGCTATGGCTATCCCATTGAAAATCCATTAGCAGCCACAATCATTGGTACACCTCAGGAGTACCAAGCGAATCTAAGTGTCCCTCGTAAGGTTAAGCTTTTCAAACTCAAAGTATTTAAAGACCGAGTGACTCCAAATTATTTTTGGTATAACGATAAAATAACGTATGGTCTGTTTCAGCAAAAACAAAAAGCCCCGCTGATATTTATTATCGCCGGCACTGGTGGCAATTACACCGGACCCAAAATGACAACCATGTCCAGTGCATTTTACAACGCGGGATTTCATGTAGTTACGTTGCCATCTCCAACCTATATGAGCTTTATCATTGCGGCCTCAAACTCATCTGTTCCAGGTTTGCTAGATGAGGATTCTCATGATTTATACAACGTGATGAAACTGGCATGGTCAACACAACTTAAAAGTCGAATTGAAGTTTCTGATTTTTATGTAACCGGATACAGTCTCGGAGGCGCGCAAACGGCGTACTTAGCTTATATAGATGAGCAGCAGAAATTTTTTAATTTTAAAAAGGCGCTAGTTATCAATACACCGGTGAGTTTACTTAACTCTGTAGATATCCTAGACGACTACCTGGATAACAACATTAAAACTGGTAAGGAATTTCGCGTATTTTGGCAAAAAATATGGAATACAGCGACAGAACGTTTTGTCGCATCACCGACTAGCCAACTGCAGTTAACTCCGGAATCTTTATTCGAAGCATATAAAGATCAAAATCCAAAGGATGAAGATCTTGAAGCACTTATTGGGACTGCCTTTCGCATCAGCGCTGCTTCATTGATGGTTACGGCAGATGTAATGTCACAGTCAGGTTATATTGTACCTAAAGGTACTAAAGCTAAGATTACGGCCGACGTTACAGATTACTTTGTGGTTGCACATCGCACTGGATTTATGGAGTATGCGCAAGAACTCATGCTGCCCTTCTACCAAGGTCGTGATCCAGAAATAACATTTGAAAAACTTGTGCAGCGTGCAAGTTTGTATCCACTCGAAGACTATTTACGTAACAGTAAAAAGATTGGTCTGATGCATAATGAAGATGACATTATCATGGCACCAGGAGAGATGGACTGGTTAAAGGATGTATTCGGTGATAGGAGTAAGATCTATCCACGCGGAGGTCATCTTGGCAATATGGCTTATAAAGATAATGTCGCTTATATGGTCGAGTTTTTTGAAAATTAACTAATCAATTTCAAAGTAATGAAAGCGAGATCATTTTTTCAAGTATCTTTAATTTTGTTTGCATTGGGTCTTAGTGCTTGCGCAACCACGCAACCTGATGTTGGAGATGAGACCGCAACAAGGCAGTTATCGGATGTTTTGCCAGCTGGCGATGAGATAGTGGTAAAGGATTTTTACGATCCGTGGGAAGGGTATAACCATTGGATGTATAACTTTAATGCTCGATTCGATCGCTACATTTTCATCCCCACGGTTAATGCATATAAATCTGTTGTGCCTGGGATTGCGCGCACAGGTATTCATAATTTTTTTAAAAATTTAGGCGAATTTAGTAATCTCGCAAATTTGCTATTGCAAGCCAAGCCTACTCAATTTGGCCGCACTTTTGGCCGTCTCGTCGTCAATAGCACCATCGGAATTGGCGGACTGATGGACCCCGCGACCAGCTTTGGGCTTTACCATCAAAACGAGGATTTTGGCCAAACATTAGGTCATTGGGGATTAGGGCCGGGGCCGTATTTTATATTGCCCATCGTTGGCCCCAGCACGCTTCGCGATGCACCTTCTAAAATTATCGACCGAATTTTTCATCCTGTTTATGAGCCTGTGCCTTGGTTGGTGGACATAAAGAGTGAAGAACAATTAGCACTAGGGCTTTTAAATGGAGTCGATACGCGTGCCAACATCGGTTTTCGCTACTATGAAATGGGATCACCCTTTGAATACTATTGGATACGGAATTTTTGGTTGGAATACCGTAAGCTTCAAATCAGTAAATAGAATTAACCAAATATAATAATTTATAGCCGCAATTCTTATATGCTTGTAGTTAGAAAACTTAACTGAAATTTTCCTATAAAGCATCGTTTTTATTACAATGTTTTTTAAATCCATTTAATTACTGGAGATTATTCCACATGGTTAAGCCAAGGTTTCTAATATACCGCACGATTTTATTTGCGATACTAGTTCTATTTGGTGCCAACGGATTCGCGCAAGACCAAGACCTCAATGTGCAACGAATTACATTAGAAGCGAAAAAGAAAGTGCAAATTGCAAAATATATGCAATTTACTAACCAACAAGATAAAGATTTCTGGAATATCTACGCTAATTATGAGAGAGATATGGGTAATGTGTATCGTCGTAAATTTGATATGATTGTTGAATTTCGTCGGGCCAACGAGGCTAATCGTATGACAGATAATTTAGCCGCTAAGATGCTTGACGAATTTTTTTCTATAGAAAATGAAAAACTATTAATTAAGCAAAAGTATGTTAAGGAATTCAGAAAAATTTTACCTAACAAAAAAGTCACTCTCTTCTATCAAATCGATAACAAGTTAGATGCCATTGTTAATCATGAAATTGCGATGAAATTGAAGCTTTTAGAATAAATATTAAATTAATGAATTATAAAACTTGTAATATTATTTTAGCGTAAATCAAATTCATTGGTCAGAGCTGTTAATGCTAAATTCCCCGTCTGCATCACGAGTAACATAGAAACTTCCGAAATTGCGTTGTATACTCCATGAGTTTTCACCGGTGCGTTGCAAGTCCAGCACTCTTGCATACGAACGACCTGCAGAACGAATAATTCCAGCCATTTCACCATAACTCATTTCTTCCGCAAGCGACTGCGACACAAAGAATATTATTAGAACACTTATAAGTACTCTCGCCACGCTCAACAGGTTGATTCTAAATCGATGTTGAATTGGCATATCTGGATTCTCAAAATAAATAAATTTTAACTCACAAATTACTCCT
>JAPUHH010000075.1 GCA_027297825.1 Gammaproteobacteria bacterium | reverse complement strand
TAATTAATAGGCTAGTGAGGTAACCACAATGGCAAAATACAGAGAGCAACATCGACGCGCGCAAGAGGTACATAGCCGAATGGAGCAGCGCATCGAAGAATCATGCCGACGTAGCGGTCATGGTCGACCTGTTACCCGCAGAGAGTTCTTGGGGCATGGGCTCATTGCTGGCACTAGCACAATTTTTCTACCAAGTTTAGCTACAGTTCTCTCTAGAGAAGCCAAGGCAGCTTGTGAGATTGGTGTGGATGATGGTCTTATCGGTGCAGGTAAAATTCCTTTTATTGCTATCGATCAAGGTGGCGGCGCTAATATTGCAGGTTCCAATGTGATGGTGGGTGGTGCTCAAGGCCAAGAAGCCTTTTTACCCATAGACGCCTATGAAACGTTGGGTTTACCCTCAGCTATCAGCCCTCAAAATGTAGGCGTAGATCGCCAATTCGGTATCGCGATGCACCCTAACAGCGCGATGTTAAGAGGTATGTTGGATAAAACTAGCGCAGGAACTCGAGCAAATGTAAATGGTGTTGTAATTCCCGCACGCTCGGAGAATGACACCAGTAACAACCCGCATAATCCTATTTATGGCATTGCACGTGCAGGTTCCAATGGAGAATTTGTGGTTTCAACAGGGACACGAAATTCTGATACGGGTGGTAGATCTACTGCACCTGAATATATGATTTCTCCTGAACTGAGTCCAACTCGTGTAAGCAACCGCAACGAGGCCATTGGCCTTAGTGGTGGTGAAGCGGATGGATTCCCAAGCGGTCGTGTAGCAGCAGCCACTGCAATTCTTAACCAGTTAAAACTTGGTGTGATCAATGAGGCTCAGGCAACTGAAGAGCTCATTCAATGTGGATATGACAAGAGTGTCGCCACGTTTAATTCTCCGATTCTAGCCTCAGACTTAGATCCAGAAGCCGATGCAATTCTGACAAATATCTTCCCGAATGGTGAAATTAGCAATGATGGTGATTTCCGCAAAGCTGCTGCGACCATGAAGGTCGTGGTCAATGGTTTTGGCGGATGTGCCACCATGGAATTTGGTGGTCGCGATTATCATCAGGATCCACGCCCAGAAACGGATGGCAAAGACTTTAAAGTTGGCCAAGTTATTGGCGCATCATTGGAATATGCTGCCGCACTGGGTAAACCACTGATGCTCTATGTATTCAGTGATGGTGCCGTTGTAGCGGATAGGAATAACCCTGAAGATGATGGTAATGGAACCACAAAATTTCGCTGGCGTTCAGATAATTCTCAACGAGCCTCTAGTGTAATATTTGTGTACAGCCCAAATATTGCATCTGCAGGTCTAATGCGAAATGGGAATGCATCCCAACAAATGGGAGCCTTTAAAGATGATGGTGCCATTGACACCAATTCCAGTCCATTTGCAAATAGTGTCACGACACTCGCAGAAATGGTGGTATTGAACTTCATGGCGCTACATGGAGAGCAAGGCAACTTTGGCAATGTGTTGAGCAATCAAACTTTGGGTGCAGGCCCTGCACTTGATCCTTATATTGCCTTTAATCAAATTGCATAGGTTTCAATAATATACCTTTAACTTTTAGAAGCAGGATGATTGAAACATCATCCTGTATTTTTTATGAATGGCGGATTTAACACGATAAGATTCGTGACATCGTTGGCACTAGCCAGGACAATACTTAGCCTAATTTTGTATATGATACTCAAACAAATTTGAGCGCTTTACCAATTTCCCAAACCGTTGAAAAGACTGACGCAAATGCAAACCTATCTGCATTGTTGGAATCATTGGTATGTCCGTCTTGTAATAAACCTGCTGCGAAGCTTTCCATTGCCAAATACCGTCTTACATGTGAGTTGTGCAAGACAAAGTTCCCAGTATTTGAAAATGGCCAAGACAGTGTTCCTTGGTTATATGCGGATCCTGATCAATCTTTAATAGAGTGGAAAGCACGCTTAAATGGGTTTCTACATCTCAATCACCTAGAGCAGCGACGGTTATCGGATGCTTTAAAGGATAAGCATACAAGCAAAACTGGCCATGAACGCATCAATAGAACTTTGCAGGCAAAAATAGAAAATAAAGCGCAAATTCTAGAATTAATATCTCCATTAAAACTTGAAAGCAAGAGTTTTGAGTTTGCTGTAGATGCCATGAGTGCGTTTTATTCTAAAACACCTAAAGTTCAGGGCTTGTCGAGTTATTACAATAATATTTTTCGAGATTGGTGTTGGGATAATAGCGAAAATGAACAATTGCTAGAAGCTGTTGAAAGCACTCTGCTTGATCATCAGCATTTAGGAAGAATGTTAACGATAGGTGCAGGTGCAGGTCGACTTTCCTACGATATGCATCGTAAATACGTACCGGACATGTCTATATTATTGGATATAAACCCATTGCTACTATTTGCAAGCAGTAGTGCTATTCAAGGTAAGAAGTTCTCGTTATATGAATTCCCAATTGCCCCACTCAATAAAGATTCTTTTGCCGTGTTACAAAATTGCCAAGCACCTAACCCTACACACGAAAATATAATACATATGTTTGCTGATGGCTTGAATGCACCATTTAAAGCACAGAGTTTTAATACGGTACTCACCCCATGGCTGATTGATATCATTCCACAAAACCTTTGTGATTTTATTCCACGTATTAATCAATTATTAAAAATAGGTGGCCAATGGATTAATACAGGGTCACTAGTTTTTTTTCATAAAGATCCGGCTTGGTGCTACAGTGAAGAAGAAGTGCTTGAGTTACTCGAAAAATATGGCTTTGAAAGCATCGCCTCGAATCGAAAAACAATACAGTATTTAAATTCACCCATTAGTGCGCATGGACGGACAGAAGAACTATTTAGCTTCTGTGTTAAAAAAGTTAAGGATGTAGCGTCGCCACCGAAGTATGATTATTTGCCGGCATGGATACATGATGTCACGCAGCCAATTCCTGGCTATCATGAGCACAATATCGAGTCGTCCAAACACTTGCTTCAGGCGCAAGTGATCGGGGCTATCGACGGAAATAGAAGTATTGAACAAATCGGATTATTAATTGCCAAACAATATAGCTTGCAAGTAGATGAAGCGATTCATGCTGTAAGACGAATAGCTATCGATCTACATGAAAGTACGGCTAAACAATAATATTAATTTAAACAAAACCAACTAGGGCTATAAAAAAAATGAAAATTCTGATTATTTCAACCTTGCTTCTTTTTTCTTGTACAGCATTAGCAGAGTCTTATGACGATGATCTAAAAGAGTTGTTTGAACTAACAGGGGTGAGAAATAACTATATAGGCCTTAATAACATTATCATCAATCAGATGCAGTCTAGTTTTTTTCAGGCGGCCGATCAAAGTATAGATGCCAAATCATTCACTGAAGATCAGAAAAAGCAAGCGGGTGAAATATTAAAGGCAAGATTCACTGTAATGGTAAAGAACTATGAAGAGCATGTGAAAGAATCTATGCCATATGAGACAGTCGCGCAAGATATTTATCTTCCATTGTATAAAGAAAATTATACTGAAAGTGAAGTGAAAGAATTAATCGTATTTTATAGATCTCCAGTTGGTAAAAAGACGATCGGGGCCGCACAAAAGATTTCACAGCAAGCCTCTCAGAGATCAGCAGAAAAGTACGACTCAATTATGATTGACTTTGTGAAAAAGCAAATTGAAGACAACATTACACTCGCACAAAAAGAAATTGCAGATCAAGTCGCTCCATAACAATTCTTCCAAGTTTAGAGTCATCATTGCTAACCATACTAATGTGTAATCAGTGGGTCAGTCGCTAACAAAATTCTCGGCAATAACTTCTGCATTGCTGCAGTAGCATTTAACATGACACATGCTTACATGGGTCTGGCCTATGACGTAGACTTGAGCCTCATACTATAGATGTATTTGTTTGCATGACGGTAAACGTAGCTATAATCAAACTCAAAAGAGAGACCGAATTTTTCTTTTATTTATTGTTTAAATTCTAAATAAGGTTTCGCAAACTCAATATCAAAGAGTGAATCAACTTCTGTACCATCTGACTCGATTTGATTCTTTACTACATCTGGACCACCAAATGTTCGTGAAGGATTTCTTGTCTTCTCATCGGATGATTTTGCAAAAGTAACCGTAAAGAAATTCGAGAACATCAAAAATAGAATAAATTGGGAAATGTGAATATACTTGAAGAACAGTATCTATAATTATTAATAGAGTGCCAATATTTATTTTAATTAACTAATATTTCTAATTAACACTAACAATATTAGGAAATATTAATTAATATATCCTAAATATTATCCATTACGGAAAATATTTCATTCCTTCTTTGGAGTCCAATATCATGTTAATTAATATAAGTTCACTGATCCATAAACATTTCATTGTGACCACATTTGCATGTTTGTTGGTTCTCACCAGTGGTTATGCAACGAGTTCGGATACGTATACAAGTACACCACTCATCTTGAAAGTGAGCAAGATTCTTGCTGAGAGCGTGATTAAGGGAAGCAATTATCAAATTGAAGAAGACGTAGTAAATGATGGTCTAATTAACATCTACTCGATCACTTCTGAATACGGAGAAGTCGAGGCAGAAGGTACGATAGAACTCCACATAAGAGTTGCTGAATTTCATGCCATCAGTGTCATGGAGGAAATGGATAGAAGCGATATTTTCGGCGAAGCATTAGGCAAAGGATTGATGGCACCGGTAAAAGGGGTAGCTGCATTGGTAACAGAACCCGTTGAAACTACCAAGTCTGCCGCCAAAGGGTTAGGCCAGTTTTTCAGTAATGTTGGTCGTGCCTTTGTCAGTGATGACCCCGATCAAGATAATGTTGCAAAGGTTATTCTTGGCTACGACGTAGCCAAAAGGCAGTTTGCATACGAACTCGGTATAAACCCATATACAGATAACGACTTAGTACGAGAACCGTTAGGTAAGATTTCACGTGCCGCGGTAGCGGGTGGACTCGTTCCACGCGCAGCAATGGCGGCCATTGACTCTACAGCAATTACCATTGCTCGGGTAACGGGTACAACACACGCCATGAAGGAACTGGTGCGAGACAACTCTCCGGGCAAACTGGACAAAATTAACCGCAAAAAACTGGAAGCAATGGGTGTTTCATCTGGCTTAGCCGAGTCGTTTTTAGATAACTACACGTATGACCCTTATGAGGAAACATTACTCGTTGGTGAACTCGAATTCATGGAGAGAGTGAAGGGACGTGATAAATTTATCACGGTTGCCACCGGAGCATCAGAAGCTTCCGTTGCACGTTATTATCGCGCAGTGGTCCAAATGATGGGGGCGTATCACACTTATATTGATAAGGTCAAAGAGATTCGTAATATTCGTGGAATTTTACATCTTTACAAAGCTGATGGAACCATTGTGATTCTTTCACCTGTTGATTATGTATTTTGGACAAAACGATTAGCTGATCGATTGACCGAATTTGAATCTCAGTTGAATAATTCACCAAAAAAAGAAATTTGGATAACCGGTCAATTTGATGAGCAAGCGCGCGTGCAGTTTGAAAATGCAGGGTGGAAAGTAATAGAAAATGCAGAAGATACTCTATTAAAAGATATATAAAGTAAAAATTAATCATTGCAGGCTAGATAATTTATTGTTTGGCTTGTTGCTATAATCACAGCTACACTAAGTGCCGAGAATACCAGCAGCGTAAGTAACACCTACAACAAAAATAATTTGTGCGTGTAGTGTAATATAAGCCATCAGTGGGAAACTGAGGCGGCTACTAAAGCCTAGTGCAATTAGTGAAAAATGGTGGAAGGTTAACTTGTCAGCACCAACAGCCGGCCCGCTGGCGACCGTTCCAACCGTCTGATGAATTTAATTTTTCTTTTGTTGTAACTGATTAGTTTGAGTATCGTCAGGGTCTGTCGTTTCAGGCTCCTGGTAGCCAAC
>JAPUHH010000074.1 GCA_027297825.1 Gammaproteobacteria bacterium | reverse complement strand
CGATGAGTAATTTGCATAATCAACTTAAGGGTAGAGGTCTAGAAGTTGTGGGTGTACATGTTGGACCTAGTCTAGCGGGCGTTAAAAAGTTCTTACAGTCCGTTCCTGTAAATTTCACCATTCTTATTGATAAAGATATGAGCCTGGCTAGTTGGGGAGTTCGTGGATTGCCCACAACATTTTTAGTTAATCCGGAAGGGAGACTTATATACAAAGCAGTTGGTGAGCGTGAATGGGATTCGCCTGAAATGGTGAAGTTCTTAAATGGATTGATTGTAAGTTACGAGCGCATGGCAAATGGTGAGCAGCCTGTACCAAAAGAGAAGAAATCATTTTTTGCCAGCTTTAAAGAGTCGATTGGTTGGAAGTGTGATAGTCCAGATGTAGCGAATAAATTACTACCAAACTGAGTGTGTCTAAATGCCTCATGACGTAGATATAACAAGAGCCATTCAAGAATATCTTGCTGAGCAGTTTCCAAATGCAACCACAGAGGAATGGGAGCATGAAAAGCAAGAAAGCATAAATTTTAATATATTAGAGAATGGGAAAACGTATGTTCTTCGGGTGATGGATGAATGTTTAGTTGCTCTACGCGCAGAGGAAGTAAAGCCGATGTTGGAAAACTACAATGTCGCGCAGGTCATGCGAGACATTGGAGATTTTCCGATAGTCGTTACGAATTCAGGCTGTATCTTTGGTAGCCCCTAATCACTTGATCTTTTGATTCAATATTTTGTTGCCGCAAGATATGTTATTTAAAACAATCTCAACGTTATTAAAACTAATTTGAACTAGAGCATTATTCTGAGGTGGTGGGGTCAATCATGCCTTTAATTTCAGAAATTTTGTTGGCAGGGAAGCCGCCTTCATTGGCATGTTTACGAATTTCTTCTTCATTAGGTGCAATATAGGTGCAATAGATTTTGTCATCTGTAACGACGCTTTCTACCCATTGAATTTGTGGGCCCATATTTTTAAGAATACTGCATGATTTTTGTGCGATACCTTGTAATTCTCCTGCAGTTAATTTTCCAGCGCCGGGAATTTCACGTTCAATAATATATTTAGGCATGTTGGGTTATCTCCTGAAGCGAATTAAATAATGTGAAGGCAGTTGCATTGGCAACACGTGTTCTTTAGTTGTTATAGCCCAATGATAGGCGATATCAAAGAAGCTTATCGTAATAAGCTAGCGATTGTATACATGTCAGATGCTCAGTGGGAAAAGCAAAATAAATAATGTAATTTTAGGCGGATGTACGTGGTGTGTGGGCGTAATCATTATTTGTATATTATAATATAATAATATTAATTATTTCTATGATTTATGATCCATGCATCCGGATAAGTCGTAATTGTGTACAATTATCAGTGTTGAAATATATAGCATAAGTAATAAATATAATTTATCTTATCTATCTAATTTAGGCTCATACAGTTTATGGATAATAGGGATTTTTAAATGGTGGAGACCATGATTCTTGTGCCAGGTCGTTCGCAAAAGCAAGGCACCTCGTTGGTTGCGGGCAAGCTCAAAGACGAATATAAAAGAGTGACTTCAACAGCGGAACTGAATGAAAAAGACATGCGACGTCTTAAACTTAAGGACGGCGATAAAATTCGTTTAAAATCAGATGTTGGTCAAACCGTAGTGACATGCATTGCTAAAAAAGATGCCGATCTCCCATCAGGAATGATATTTATTCCCTATGGACCACCTTCAAGTGAGTTAATGGCTCACGACACTGCAGGTTCAGGAATGCCGTTGTCAAAGCATATGGAAGTTAAGGTGTCAAAAGTATAAGGTTAGTGAGCAAATAATTTTTTCTTAATGTACTCTCATAAATAGATGTAGGAATAATTTAATGGTTGAAGCAACACAAACAAAGTCCAAAGAAAGTAAAAACATAAAAATTGTTAAAGATGCTACTTGTACATTTTGTGGCTGTGTATGCGATGACATGGAACTTACTGTGGATCTTGATGAGCATCGTATTACTAAGGCAAAGAAAGCCTGTGTGTTAGGCCGAGCTTGGTTTTATGAGCACACCATAGATGATCGCCCTGTAGTTTTAATCGATGGCAAAGAAGCGACATTAGAAGAAGGCATTGAGACAGCTGCACAAGTCTTGGTCGATGCTAAATTTCCAATTACCTATGGCTTGAGTGATTCCACATGCGAAGCGCAACGTGTTGCGGTAGAAATCATGGATATTATCAATGGCAGCATTGATACCACCACCTCAGTTTGTCATGGTCCTTCAGGCATGGCATTTCAAGGCGTTGGAGAAAGTACTGCAACGCTAGGCGAAATTAAAAATCGAGCTGACTTGGTAATCTATTGGGGAGGCAATCCTGCAGAATCTCATCCGCGACATTTCACCAAATATGCCGTAACCCCAAAGGGAATGTATATTCCTAATGGTAAGAAAGATCGCACCGTCGTGTTAGTTGATGTGCGTAGGACACCAAGCACGCCGTTAGCAGATATTTTTGTGCTAATTAAGCCTGGCAAAGACTTTGAAGTGCTTTGGGCGCTGCGTGCATTGGTTAAAGGTAAAAAAATAAGCGAAAATATAGAAAAGGATACGGGTGTCTCGCGCGAAGTTCTTGATGATTTAGTCAGTCGAATGAAGAATGCACAATATGGCGTGTTATTTTTTGGTATGGGCTTAACCATGACCCGCGGTCGTCATTTTAATTCCGGTGCAATTCTTTCTTTAGCATCCGATCTGAATGAATTTACACATTTTGTAGCTAAACCCGTTCGTGGCCATGGCAATGTGACCGGTGCTGACAATGTGGTGTCTTGGCAGACAGGTTATCCATTTGGTGTAAACTTTAATCGTGGCTTTCCAAGATTTAATCCCGGTGAATTTACTACAACCGATGTGTTCTCCCGTGGTGAAGCCGATGCAGCAATGATTATTGCATCCGATCCCGCATCTAACTTTCCTAAGAAGGCCATTGAGCATATGAAAAAAATTCCCATTATCTCTTTAGATGCTAAAGATACGTGCACAAGCAAAATTGCTAAAGTCCGATTTGCAGTTGCCACGTACGGAATTAATACAGGTGGTACAGTATATAGAATGGATGATGTGCCGATCTCTTTGCGCCCTGCATTTGATTCGCCATTTCCATCTGATCAAGAAGTGTTAGAAGGAATACGCAATCGTGTGAAAGAATTGCTTAAAGGGGATAAGGCGAGGCTGGCCGCTTAAAATTAATTAGTTTTAAGCGGCCATGTTCTACACAGGCGTTTAGTTATACAAAAATAATAACGACAAAATGTCATCAGAATTAAAAATTGTTAATGGTCGAGTCTACGACCCTAAAAATAATATCGATGGTAAAGTTCAAGACGTCTATGTCAGAGATGGCAAGATCGTTGAATCTGTTTCAAGCTCCGCGACTAAGATAGATGCTCATGGAATGGTGGTGATGCCAGGTGCCGTTGATATCCACTGTCACATTGCGGGTCCCAAAGTTAATCTTGCGCGCAAACTTCAACCTGAAGATCATCGTTTAGATGTACATCCTAAAACTGCAGTAACACGTTCTGGTACCGGCGGTGTTGTTCCCTCTACTTTTGCAACCGGTTATCGTTATGCCACCATGGGCTATACCACTGCCATGGAAGCGGCAGTGCCGCCGATTACGGCAAGACACGTGCTTGAGGAATTAGACGACACACCGGTTATTGATAAAGGTTTTTATGTGTTATTAGGAAATAACGCATTTTTATATAAACTTTTAAAAGAAGGTCGTAAAAAAGAATTTCAAGAAGCCGTTGCATGGTGGATTGATTCTGTGCACGGCTACGCACTTAAATTAGTAAATCCGGGTAGCGACGAACTTTGGAAAGGCCGTAAGAACGCAAACATCACGGATGTTAATGAAAAAATTGATCATTACGATATCACCCCAATGCATGTTATTGAAAGCTTTATTGAAGCGGCAGATGAGCTGGGTCTGCCGCATCCTCCCCACATTCACTGCAATAATTTAGGACATAGCGGCAACATCAGCACCACTTTAGATACGATGAAAGCAGCTGAAGGTCGACGTGTGCACATGGCGCACATCCAATTTCATAGTTTTGGTGGCGAAATAAATAAAAATGCTGTTTCTGGCGTTAAGCCGATTATTGATTTCATTAACGCGAATGAAAATATAACCACTGATGTGGGTCAGGTGATGTTTGGTAAAGCAACTGCAATGACCGCAGACGCACCGCTGGCATGGATGTTGCGTAATGTTAAATTCAATAAATGGGTAAATGCAGATACAGAGTGTGAAAGTGGTTGCGGCATTATTCCATTCTCTTATCAAGAAAGTGTTTATACGCATGCATTGCAGTGGGCGATGGGATTGGAGTTGTTTCTAATGTCTAAAGATCCATGGCGTGTATTGTTATCAACGGATCATCCGAACGGTGGTTCTTTTATGAGTTATCCTAAGCTTATCAAGTTATTAATGGATAGCGCTTATCGCAAAGAAGCCATCGAACATGTAAATCAAAAGGCCATCAATAAAACAGTTCTGCGAGAGCTTACTCGCGAGTACACACTTAGTGAGATTGCGATTATTACCCGTGCAGGACCGGCGAGAGCATTGGGGTTGGAAAATAAAGGCCATCTCGGTAGGGGCGCAGATGCAGATATAACGATTTACACTGAAGAAGAAGATAAAGAACAAATGTTTAATGCTCCACGTTATGTTATTAAAGACGGTGTGCTTGTAATTAAAGATCATGAGTTTGCTACCGATCACAAAGGCAAAATACTGCATTGCAAACCAGGTTATAACGCGGATATTGCCGATGAAATTGAACCTTTCTTTGAAGATTATTATTCGGTTAAATTTAGTAATTATGCGGTGAGTGAAGACTACCTACATCATCATGAGGTTATTCCTACACATCCAAAAGATTCATAGTTTTATCTCAATCAGATTATGAAAATTAATAAAACGGAAATTGTAGATACCTTTGCGGAAGCCTTTGAGATGTGTGGCGCGCGCGTAATTATTACAGCCGATACAAAACAATGGGCTCGTGCAGCGGCAGCCTCGATGACTGGTTTTGCAACCTCAGTGATTCGTTGCAAACTAGAAGCCGCAGTAGAATGTGAAATACCAGAAGAAGACACCCCTGATCGTCGACCAGGAATTAGCGTGCTGTTGTTTACAATGAGTAATAAAACCATTGCGGGACAACTTATTGATCGTATCGGGCAATGTGTGATGACCTGTCCCACTACTGCTTGTTACAACGGTCTAGAATCAGACAATAAAGTGATCGTGGGTGGCAAGTTACGTTATTTTGGCGACAGCTACCAAATCAGTAAATTAATTGATGGTCGAAAATTGTGGCGTATCCCTGTCATGGAAGGCGAATTTCTCATTGACGAAAGTTTTGGGATTCAACCGGCAGTAGGCGGTGGGAATTTGATCATATTTGGTGTAAGTAAGAATATAGCGCTGCGAGCCGCGATCGCTGCGGCAAATGCAATGCGTGAAGTGGCGGGAATATTTTTGCCTTTCCCGCAAGGTGTAGTCCGTTCAGGAAGTAAGATTGGGGCGCGCTACAAGAAACTCATTGCTTCAACCAATGATGCCTATTGTCCTACCTTGCGTTCCATTTCGTCTAACACCGTGGTTCCTGACAAAGTCGAAGCGATTTATGAAATTGTTGCCGATGGTTTGGATGAAGATGCAGTGAAAGAGGCCATGCGCCGAGGCATTCATGCGGCGGCGGATAAAGGCGCCATGTTAATTACCGCGGGGAATTATGGCGGTAAACTTGGAAAGTATAATTTCCATTTACATGAGCTAGCTAAGTCTAATAAAAATAAGCGGATATAGAGCATATCTAAACTATAAATAAGCATGTCCACTACGCTTTTAAAATTACATACACCACCCCAAGTACCTTTGGAAACAGAGGTGATTAGTCCTACTAGTCTCTCGGGCTTGTCAGAATCAGGTATCGAGCATCTGCAAGTCATGCACGGTAATGTCAAAGCTAAGCTGGGTGACTTTTTTAAAGTAACCGGTAAGGGTGGTTCAGATATACACCTAGAAGGCGATTTAAGTAATGTCAAAATGATTGGCACCGGAATGTCGACGGGTAAAATTACCATCGATGGTGATGTCGGCATGCACGTGGGCATGGGCATGTCAGGCGGAGAAATTCTGGTACATGGGGATGCCGGTGATTGGGTAGGGCCTGAAATGTCGGGTGGTCGAATTGTCGTTAAAGGTAATGCGGGCCATATGGTAGGCAGTGCCTATAGAGGTCAGCCAGCTGGTATTAGTGGCGGGGAAATATTTATTTATGGTAATGCTAAAAATGAGATTGGTAATTCCATGCGCCGAGGCTTTATTGCAATTGGTGGTAACGCGGGTGACTTTACTGGCGTGAACATGCTGGCAGGCACCATCATTGTTGCAGGTGAGATGGGAATACGTACCGGCGCAGGCATGAAGCGAGGTACAATCGCATCACTTCAAAGTGCCCCCATGTTGCCGACTTTCGAATATTCGTGTACATATCACCCTTTATTTTTGCGTTTTTATCTCATTCGATTGCAAGAAAATGGATTTAGAAGAATAATTCAAGATAAGCACCTTAATGGAAAGTATAAGCGCTATAGCGGAGACGGGATCGAGCTCAATCGTGGTGAAGTGTTGCTGTTTGCAAGGTAGTACAATTACCTCGTGGCACCTAGCATGGCCTCTATTGTTTATAGTCTAATCTCGTTAGTAATATTAGGAGAGTTCTTATGCCTACGGTTGTAACAGAAAATTGTAAAGGCTGTCGTTTCACAGACTGCGTATCAGTATGCCCAGTTGCATGCTTTCACTATGACGATGAAATGCTATATATCGATAACGAGGTATGTATTGATTGCAGCGCATGTATCCCAGAGTGCCCGGTTGAAGCCATCTACGAGGAAGACGACATCCCAGAAGGTCAAGAAAAGTGGGTGAAGGTTAATGCTGATAAGGCTACGAACTTACCACTGATTGAAGAGCCGATGGATCCACTGTCTGGCGCAGAAGAGCGCAAATCAGAACTAGGGTTCTAAAAATATTCATTGCACTTCCTTTTTACTAACGCATAGTCAAGGCGTTGTTTGTATTTAAAATGCTATAATTTGAATATGAACTATTCAACTTAAATAACCTCTTATTTAATAAGCCTCTATGTTTTAAGGGTATTAATAAAATAATTCTTTTTATGAGTTTTAGTTATTTTAATTTGACTTAAATAAAAATTGCAGGAATTGCGCAGGAACGGCATGAAATTAAAGCTCACCACACGCTCTGTAAACGCTTCTAAGCCACGATCTAAGTACTACAAGGCTTGGGAGATACCGACCTCGCGGGTTTCTTTC
>JAPUHH010000073.1 GCA_027297825.1 Gammaproteobacteria bacterium | reverse complement strand
GCGTATATGTTTGTCAAGGCAAATACATTCAACGGAGTTAATTTACCGACGGTTAATATTCTGAAATCTGACGAAGCGCTTGTTCTTCAAAAAGAATTTAGCTATGCGTATTTCAGCGAGAAATACTAGGGTACCTCTATTAATTAACTTTTTCCGCGATTGCGGCGTTAGCTCCGTGCTCAGATCCTCATGTATGTCATATACACTGCGGTCTTGCGCGCGGTGCTTCCTTGCACTCACAAAAAAATCCAAATTAATAAAGGTACCCTTAAATTATTATCACTTTTTATTTCTGTTTTTCCTGTTTCTATATTTCTGAATAAATTCCCCCAGCATTCTAAATTCCTTGTCTCTGGCGCTTCCCTTGCGCCAGATTAAACCGATTTCTCGATGGCTGATTTTCGGCATGACTTGAGTTTTTATATTCGTATTCTTAAGCATGGGCGAATCTTTGGCCATCTCGGGTAAATAGGTGACGCCAAGATCTGCTTCGACCATTTCGATCAAAGTCAGCAGGCTACTCGCTGCAAAGTTACTGACCTTATTCAGATTGCGGATCTTACATGCAGAAAGCGCGTGGTCACGAAGACAATGACCATCTTCAAGCAATAGAATACTTTCTGATTGCAGATGATCAACTGTGACTTTTTGTGTTTCTATAAATTGGCTGCCTTTCTTATATGCCAGAAGAAATGGATCTTTAAAAAGTGTCATCTTCTCGACATTACGTAATTCATAAGGGAAAGCGATCAATATTAAATCCAGCTCTCCACTCATCAATCTTCCATATATTCGCAGCGTGGTGTCTTCCTGCAAAAAGAGTTGTAGCTGAGGAAAATGAGAGCGCAACTGAGGCAACATTTTTGGTAGCAAGAAGGGTGATATTGTCGGAATGACCCCTAACCTTAACTTGCCAGACAAAGGTTCACTACTAACTCGCGCCATATCCATCAGTGCTTCAACATCGCGAACGACCAGCCGTGCCTGAATCACGATCTCCTGACCCATGGCCGTTATGGTCACTCTTTTATTGGTACGGTCAAAGAGTTGTGTTCCCAATATCGATTCAAGTACGCGAATAGCAACACTAAAGGCAGATTGGGAGACAAAACATGCCTCGGCAGCTTTGCCAAAATGAGCATGTTTCTCCAGAGCGATGAGGTAGCGTAATTGTTTAACAGTAGGTAAATTCACAATATTAATCATCCTAAAAAATCTATTATAACAATATAATCATTCAATTATATTTATCAATAACTTTTTCCTAGAATGGCTTAACAATTTTGTAGAAATCTGTATCTATTTATTAATAGTTAATTAACAATGGAGTAAAGAAAATGATCTCAACTGTACCTGAAGTTGTATTTAAGACACGAGTACGTGATGAAAGTATTGGTGGTGATAACCCGTTTCGTTGGCAGGACGTGTCTACGGATGAAATATTCAAAGGTAAGAAGGTTGTGCTTTTTGCACTTCCCGGTGCCTATACGCCGACCTGTTCAAATACGCATCTGCCAGGCTTCGATAAAAACTACCAAGCGCTGATTGATCAAGGTGTCGATGAAGTCTATTGTCTGAGTGTCAACGATGCCTTCACTATGTTTCAATGGAGCAAACATTTGGGTGTTGAAAATGTAAAAATATTGCCCGATGGCAACGGTGACTTCACTCGTATGATGGAAATGCTGGTGAAGAAGGAAAATCTTGGTTTTGGCATGCGTTCATGGCGTTATTCAATGCTTGTTGAGGACAACAAGATCACCAAATTATTTAGCGAACTCGGTAAGGTAGATAACTGTCTTGACGATCCCTTTGGTGTGAGTGATGTAGGCACAATGCTGGAGTTTATGAAAAAAAGCTAAACCAATATACAAAAAAGCCCCGAAGGTGAATGCCTACGGGGCTTATTAGCTGTCGCGTCTGAGAACTGCGATTACTGGAACGGGGTCCCTTTTTGGGGTTCCCACCAAGAGCCAACGAGAGTCGACCTATTCGTAACAGCCATGATTAAGTGTAGTAGATTATTCCAGGAAAGAAATGTATTGGCTGGATTAAAAACCAAACAGTGAGAAGAGGTAATGGTATAGAGGAATCCAGCAGATTTTGTCTAAAATTTCATATATTCATTCGAGAATTGTGCAATACAAGTACCCAAAGTGTCCGGGCTTGTCCACAAGCCAAGCTCCGTGTTATTTTCCTTGTCTAATTCAAAGTGATAAACACATGTTATCCCGCAATTATTATGTTATTCAATTAATAATAGAAGCGACATAAAATGGAGATATGGGTAGACGCAGACGCATGTCCTGTGGTGATCAAAGATATCTTGTATAGATCGGCAGAGCGTACCGAGGTGCAGTTGACGCTGGTAGCAAATCAGCCACTGCACATACCGCCATCTCGCTTTATCAAAATGCTTAAAGTGGTCTCTGGCTTTGATGTTGCTGACAATGAGATAGTTAAGCGGCTTAGCGCTGGCGATCTTGTCATCACCAGCGATATTCCCCTGGCGGCGGAGGTGATTGAGAAGGGGGGATATGCTCTCAATCCTCGCGGCGAACTTTATTCAGCGGACAACATTAGAGCTCGTCTAACGATGAGAAATTTCATGGAGTCGCTACGGGCTAGCGGAATTGACTCAGGCGGTCCTCCGGCGCTAAGCCATAGTGACCGAAAAGCTTTTGCGAATCACTTGGATAAAATATTAACCAGGCACGCTTCACTTTGACCTTGCATTAACTACATAATTTACAATCGGTATTCTAAAATAAGGAACTTAGTTATAGCTCCTACCACTAACAGTATTATGTGTTTTTTGCATGAAACAGACTAAACTTGGGAATATGCGTAAGCTGTCTAAAATAAATTGTCTCATCGTGTTATGTGCTTTTGCATTTACTGCTTCTGCAGGGAGCATGTTGTGTTGCTGTGATATGTCCGATAAAACCGATATGCAACAGAGTCCCATAGACACTACAAGTAAAAATTGTCATACCGAGCAGAGCAAATCTTCAGACGAATCATCTAATGATTGTTTTCAGGATATGACCTTATGTAATGGCTCAGTATTGTTTGTTTCTAATTCGTCGTTAATAACTGTGCAAATAATTCATCAACTAATTCAATTTCCACAAAACGAACAACTTATTCTCACTACCTCTGTACCTCCAAAACTGGTTGTTTAAATCTTGTGTAAATTGCATAGATGCAAGTTGCTTATGCGTCTGTGTGACTGCAACAATTTAATTATTATTTTGTGGGGTTGTTATGCGTCATAAAACAGTTTTATCAATATCCATACTATTTTTTATTTCAACACTAACGTCGGCTTTTGCAGAACATGATGGTTTCGAAGGACATTATCATTCTTCTAAACCCAAAGCCGATAAGCTGGTGAGAGCAACATTACTAACACTTGTTGTTATGCCTGCCATCTACCTCATATGGGAAATGAAGGGTTTATGTGAAGTGGTAATGGGAAGAACTATTGCGACTGTACACGTGGAGAATTAGGTATGAGTGTAATTCAAGAAACTATCATCAATTATAAAATAATTCCTCTTTTTATGGTTGCATTGCTTGCGGGTTGTACACACGTCCCGCGAGATGGTGATTTTTCGGAAGTCGAGCGTTTGGTCGGTGAACGTATCCCGCAACGAGTGCATTGGTATCAAGGTGGAGAGGAAGATGAACAAGTTAAAGTAGCGCTCAATAGCCTTCTTAAGCAACCTTTGACTGCACAATCTGCGGTGCAGATTGCATTACTTAATAATCGCCGCTTGCAATCTGAATATGAATATCTAGGCATAGCGCAAGCCGATCTGGTACAAGCAGGTCTACTCAGCAATCCGGTATTATTTTCCAGTATCCGTTTTCCCAAGGGTGGCGCTGGCGGTAATAATGTTGAATTCGATCTCGCTAAAGATTTTCTCGATATCATATTAAGACCTGCGCGCAAACGGATAGCCGAGACAGAATTTACCCGCGCCAAGCTACGCGTTGCGAATGCGGTGCTCGATCTTGCCGCTGAGGTGCAGATTGCGTTTTATCACATGCAGGGCAAGAGACAGCTTACTGAAGTTCTGACCGTTGCTGCGGAGGCTGCTCGACTATCCCATCAACTTGCACAACGTTTTGATGAAGCCGGAAATCTTAGCGAACTGGAACTTGCACAAGAACGCAGTGCGGCGGCTGAGATGTCTGCAGAATTGATGCGTGTAAGAGCCGGATTGCAAGTTGCACGCGATCATTTAAACCGTTTACTTGGACTCGTAAGTACTGAAATAGACTGGTCTCTCGGAAGGGAACTACCCGGGTTGCCCGCCACTGATCCGGATCCCTCTCTGGTAGAGAAGTCAGCGATGCAACGCCGTTTGGATCTGGATAATGCACGTCAAGAAATCGAACAATTAGCTGAAGCGCTCGAAATTACCCGTGACTATCGATGGATCGGTGGTGCCAGTGTTGGTGTGAACACAGAGCGTGAACCAGATGGTGCGCGTGTGACCGGTCCAAATTTTTCCGTGGAAATCCCAATCTTTGACCAACGGCAGGCAGACATTGCACGACTGGAGTCGTTACTTTCACAAAGTAGATCACGTTGTGCTGCACTTGAGATAGCAATCCAAAATGATGTCCGTGCTGCGGTAAACCGCGTATCCGCCGCACGTAATATTGTCGAATATTATCGTGATGAATTGGTCCCTGCCCGGGAACAAGTGGTCAAATTCACGCAGCAAGAACAAAACTACATGCTAGTGGATGTGTTTGAATTGTTGTTTGTTCGTCAACAGGAGTCGCAAGCCTATCGCGGTTATATTGAGTCATTGACCGACTATTGGGTAGCACGTGCAGAGCTTGCCCATGTTGTTGGAATAGGATTGCCTAAAGCGGAATCGGAGAACGATTCCGGCACAGGAAATAGTACGCATTCAAACCATGGCGATGTAACGCATCATTAAACGAGGTATTGAAAATGTTTACACGACGCAATTTACTGACTTCAACTTTAGGTCTTATCGGTCTGGGTTTCCTCAGCCGTGAACGCGCAGAAGTGGGGACTGAAATAAAAAAAGTTCCCGGAGTTACTAGATCAATAAACTAACGGCATGAAGGGTACATACCTGTAAAAACTCTCAATG
>JAPUHH010000072.1 GCA_027297825.1 Gammaproteobacteria bacterium | reverse complement strand
GCCAAGTGTTTGTAAAAGGTGAATGGACTGATTAAGATTTGTTTTAGTCACATCATTCAAAAAAAATTATAGTATTTACCTGCCTACTCTTAGTAAATACCTTTTACGCTTTTGATAAATTGCACGGTAAATAAAGAATGAGCTTGTTAGTAATTATTTACAGAAACAGTAAAAGCCTATTGCGATCTGGAAGAAATTTTAAGTAGCTTCGGTTAAGTAATCTTCAATATTTTTGCGAGATAAAAAATTAAATTCATTTGGCTGATCATATTTACTGCTGTTCTAATATGGTGTGGTATTAATCCAAAGGACTATCTAACTTGGTGCCTTGAAGTTGTTCCTGCCATTGTTGGAGTAGCGATAGTAGTATTCACTTACAATAGTTTTAGATTGACGCCGCTCATTTATATTCTGATTCTCATTCATTGCAGCATATTGATGGTTGGTGGGCATTACACCTACGCTGAGGTTCCATTGTTTGATAGATTTAAAGATCTATTCGGTTTCACCTGCAATAATTACGATAAAATAGGCCACTTTGCACAATGCTTTGTGCCCGCATTGATTGCAAGAGAAATTATTCTACGCAAAGGGATAATTCAAAACTCATTTTGGCAATACATTTTTTATAGTAAGTTTTTGTTCAGCATTTAGAGCCTTGTATGAATTGATTGAATGGTGGGTAGCTATTGCAACAGGAGAAGGTGCGGAAGCGTTTCTAGGTACTCAAGGCTATGTGTGGGATACACAATCTGATATGGGGTCCGCGTTATTTGGCGCAATAGTTGGTATGGTTTGTTTAAGTAAGTTGCATGATCGGCAACTCGAGTATATTTAGAAAAAGAATGGATCAAGTCGAACCTTAAGGGCGTAGATATTGCGTCGCTTTAGGGTTTTGGTTTTAATGACTCGACAATAAGAAGCCCGCTATGATAAGCAGGCTTCCTATGCAGACAGATTTTGATTGTGATGTTTTATTGCGTCGTACATGCGTTCTTTTGTTAATTATGTCTTGCCAGGTCATTTTCTATTAAAGCAAGACAGGAATATTAAGTTACGCCAAGTCGATCTGCAGCTAGCTATTTGGTATGCCTACATTGCAAACAACTATCAACATCAACACTGAGTACACTACTCTCACGTTATTTAGTTAACAATTAAAAATTTGTTATATTGTTAATTAAATGTTTTGATAAAACATGTTTGTATTTTATTGGATACTGTATAACCGTTCCTTAATGCACCGTACGTCAGCACTTTGGCAGGAGTTTAAGAAGCAAAATATTTTCCATAAAAATACTACTGAAAAATATTTGAATAGTTTTTTGTGTAATTCCTTTAGTATAGATTTACCAGTCTAAGCTCTAAGTGTGAGTTTAGTTAAAGGTTATTAAATCTGTATTGCAGAGAAATTGGATCGTATGTATATGCTAAATAATAATTAAAACAAGGAGTTGTGACTTGAGATGGAGTAAATGTATAAATGTTGAGTTTAAATGAATGATTATTTGTAAAAACTTGGTCATATAATTAAGAGTTTAATGACCGTTATGGGTGGAGGATATGATGTTAAAGCTAATTACCACAACAACCGTATTTACCATTTTATTATTTGCGAATGCAGCATTGTACGCAGGCGGCGGCGGCAACGGCGGGATGGCGAGTGATTTTACAAAATTACAATTAACAGTACTTGAAGGATCTATTTCTCCTAAAGAGGATCTTAGTTCTTTAGATCCTGGACTTTATGAATTTGTTGTTACTAATAAATCAAGTAATAAAGTAGTATTTGAAATACAAGACTTAAAGACGGAAAAAGTCTTAGGGAAAATTAAAGTTAAACCAAATAAAGTTAGAAAATCCCGAGTAAAAATTACTGAAAATGGATTTCGGTATCGGAATTCTAATGAAGCCTGGTATGAATTTACAGTTAATTAGATATAGCGTTTAGTGCATACAAAATAAATTTAGTATATGCACAAAGCTGTCGTAGGAGATATTGCGGGCAAGAAGCATTCAAAAATCAAATTTGTAGTTTATTCGCTTTCAATTGTAATTGCGGTTGGAATTTTAGAGCTTATTACACGTATACAGTATAGTGAAGCACAGTTTCTTTACTTGCCTTACTATGGTCTGTCCGAAAACCAACAAAATTTATTAATATGGCAACATCAGCCTGGGAAAAATAAAGTTGGTACGATAACTACCCCGTATCCATTCGATATTTATGATTCTAAACTTGGTTGGAAGGTTAAGCCTAATGCTGATGTTAAGCATTCCAAACTCGGCCTTTGGGAGGTGGGAGTTAAAACAAATTCATTTGGATTTCGTGGTAATAATCCTAAAGAACGGCAAAAATTAAGTGATGTTATACGTATTGGTATAATGGGCGCATCACAAACATTTGGCGAATCTGTCCATGACGATGAGGTTTATGTTTCTTTATTAGATAATAAGCTACATCAGGCTGAAGTACTGAATTTCGGAGTAAGAGGGTATGGAACTGATCAGATGTTGCTTTACTATGAAAGTGAAGCGAAGAACTATAATTTAAATTTTACTATTTTGGCATTTGCATTTCATCACATGCCAAGAAATGCTAGCAGTTTCACTTTTTATGCAAAGCCATATTTTATAACAAACGAGAATAGTTTGAATCTATTAGGATCTCCTGTTCCAACTGAATTTGAACTTTTTGATAGCGATACTCCAAAGCTAAGCATGTATTTTTTAAATAATAGTATGATATTACGTCTTGGCTTAAAGTATTTTAGAATCATAAGCTCGCGGCAAGTGTATAACGAAAAAAATGCTGTCTGGAATACGACAAAAGCTATAATCACTCGATTTTCAAAAACTGTTAAAGAGAATAACTCACAGTTTATACTTTTAAATATTGAGCATAAACACGAAAATCTCGAACCCGCATTAATAAAATTAGCGAATGAACTCGATATTGATTTAATAAACCTTGGGCCAACATTACGAAATGCCTTAAATGCGGGGATATCAGTACAAATACTTAACGATAATCATTGGTCTGCGATCGGGCATCAGATTGTAGCAGATGCTCTTTACGTGCACTTATGTCGGAAACAACTCATCTTAAACTGCTGAAAAGGGATTCTAAAAGAAATGTTTCAGTTAAAACAGCGTGTAAACAAAAGGCGCCACAATTGGAACAGTTTGAGCGAAAATGAAAACTAAAGATAGTGGTAGCATTATGATTATCAATGGTATTAACCACCAGTAACCACTTCTATGTAATCCTCTAATAAGTTCAAAAAGTGTAGACACAAATGATTGAGTGGATGCCGCAAGCTTCATAATATTTTGCTTCTCCTCGTTATAGATGGGCTATTAGATAATCATAAGTAGGTATACGCTAGACTGAATCATATATACGATTTTCTGCAACTAAAATATCCATTCCACTGTGGTTTAACATGTTTATTGCATCTTCTTCACCCTTTACTATTGGCTCACCTTGAAGGTTTAAGGATGTATTCAATAGCACATGAACCCCAGTTTCTTCACCAAACCTTGTAATCAATTTGTGGATAAGAGGGTTGACTACTTTATCTACAAGCTGTGCACGACCGGTGTGATCTACGTGTAATGCGGCAGGTATTTTATGCATATTTTCGTGTAATGCAGGAATTGATAACGACATAAATTGAGTGGCCAAACCTGAGCCTTGAGGCATTGCAAAGTATTTATTGGCCCACTCTTTAGTGACTGCAGGTGCAAATGGTCTAAACATCTCCCGATGTTTTATATTCTGGTTAATGTGGTGTTTCATTATAGGGTCGCGAGGGTCAGCTAATAAGCTGCGATGGCCAAGACTGCGAGGGCCCCACTCAAACCTCCCTTGTACCCAACCAACAGTTTTACCTTCTATTAATTTGCTAACTACTTCATCAACCAAATCATCCTCATTAGAAATTTCTCTAGCTCCTTCAAAGGGCTCTGTATTTATTGTCTCGCCTAGAAATGCATGATCTTGTATATAGCATCTTCGGGCGTTTAGAAATACATGATTCACGTATAGAGCAGCTCCTAGCGCCCCCCCAGCATCTCCTGGTGCCGGCGGGATAAAAATATGATCAAAAGGACCTTGGTCTAAAATTTTTCTGTTTGCTACTACGTTTAAGGCAACACCACCGGCAAGACATAAATTTTTTGATGGTGCATGTTTGTATAGTTCTTTAGTTAGTGTTATTAGTCCTTGTTCTAATACTTTTTGCAAACTTGCCGCGATATCAGCATGCCTACTATTTCCACTTTGATAGAGAATAGGTTTCTGTGGATCGCGTGCTTCTCCAAGCAAGGTTGTAAGCCTATCGCCAAAACTTTTATCTGGATCAAAAGGATAACGAAAAGCAGATATATCAAGTTCAAAACTACCGTCCTTTGAAAAATTTATTAGCGATTGGATTTGCTCAAGATAAATTGGTTTTCCATAAGCTGCAAGACCCATTACTTTTTGCTCTCCTTCATTTACTTGGAACCCGAGGAAAGCGGTTATGGCTGAATAGAGGAGGCCAAGCGAGTGAGGGAAATGAAGTTCTGAAATTATTTCTAAATTATCTCCACTGCCTATACCAAAAGTAGTGGTTGCCCATTCGCCCACACCATCTACAGTTAGAATGGCTGCTTCATTAAAAGGAGATGGAAAATAAGCGCTAGCAGCATGGGATTGGTGATGCTCTGTAAAAAGAATTTTTCTTGGTTCTACGCCTAACTCTGCAGCAATGCGATTTTTCATCCACAATCGGTCCCCTAGCCATAGAAACATGGCCCTTGTGAATGCTCTAGAAGAGCGTGGGAAATGCTTAAGGTGCGTAATTAGTATGCGCTCGAATTTACGCAAAGGTTTTTCATAAAATACCACCCAATCCAGATCTCGTGCTGTTATTTGACCATCTCGCAAACAATATCTAATAGCGCGATTAGGAAAAGATGGATCATTTTTCTTGCGTGTGAAGCGTTCCTCTTGTGCTGCCGCTATAGGAATTCCATCTCTAATGAGAGCTGCAGCCGCATCGTGGTAAAAAGCTGAAATACCAAGAATATCCAACGTATTAATTGCGCACTTTGTTAAAACTGGGAATGTAGTTGGTTTGCATCCAACTTTGATGTTGGAGAACTCCAACCTTTTGATGGGCAGGAGAACTTAGATAAAAGTGCGAAAGGAATGACAATTGTAAAGTATACGATATACAGAATCGCATGACCTATATGTTCACCAAATCTAGAGCTTATACGTGTTAGTGTATTTAGAAGTCGTGATCCATGGGCAAATGAAAGCGCCTCATTAACCTGTTTTGTGCGACCCTCTTTCCTCCATTGCTGAAGAAATTTACTGGTATAAGAAACATGATAGCGTTCATCTTTAAGGATTTTTTCAAAAATTGCATATGTCTTCAAGTCATTGCGAATTAAGTCACGATGAATTGAAAAAGATTTTTCTGCCTTTTTTTCAGCAATATTTAACATTGCCACATACATAATTTCACCCAGTTTTTCAAAGTGGTCACTAGTAAAAAATCCATGTGAGTTTAATTCTGCATCCACATTTCCTCTTGATAAGTTGTAAAGCCTATCTGGTTTATTAGAAATACTAGCGATACTTGGCCGATGTTTACGAAGTTCTTGTGCGCGCTTTCTAAAAAGCTCTCCATGTCGAAGCTCATCTTTTGCATGTCGCTTTAGATGTTCGCGTAAATGTGGGTTATTCACATATTTTAATGCTCTAAGTATACTCTCACCCGCATCTATTTCTGTCTGTGAGAAGCTTTCAAGTGTCTGGATCTTTCTTGCTGGATCAGACCAAAGCGTTTTACTACGAAATCGGAGGGGAAAAGTAAATATATTCATATATGTCCAAGAGCTATACGTGTTATTCATTTGACCGTCTTTATTGGAAAATTATTTCAATTATATATATGATGTATATAGTAGCTGACTACTTTAATGAGTTAGCAATGCAATATTGTATAAAACACAAGAATCTATATAAGCTTATTCAATAATCTTTCCCAGCTATTTTTCTCTTTTTCGTAAGTGAACAAGTTAGCTTTCGCCAAACAGGCTTGCTGCAATCTATTTAATAAGGTTTTATCTGTCTCTATTTTAAGAAGTATTTCACGCAAAGATTTGGTATCACCCACGGCATAGTAGCCGGGATTGTTTTTGCCCAACAAGCCTATAGAGCCGATAATGTCTGAACATATAGCGGGTAACCCGGCTACACAAGCTTCTGAAATTACATTGGCGCCACCTTCCATTTTTGAACTCAACACCATTGCATCTGCAGTTGCATACTGTTTGCGTATTTGCCAATGTGGAACATCGCCATACCAACGGTAACGAGGGTTATTTTTCATTTCTTGTTTGGCACGCTTGGCCCATGTGGGTGTATGCGCCTTACCATATTGCTTAACACGTATGCGTGAATGATCAGGTAGATTGCGTACCGCATAGGCTGCACGTAGCGGATCTTTTTCTTCACGTAAATGGCCAATCACGCACACATCAAAATGTCTTTTATTCTTTTTTTGCTTTCGATTGATTGGTTTTGCGGATTGATAGATGACGGACACTTTTTTGCGATAAATTTTTGGGATAGCTAAATCAGCGAGATCGTGCAAAGCAACTAGTGCATCAGCGATTTTAATTGAGTGTAGAGTGGCTCTGGGATGCGTGTTGATGAATTTGTATAGGTCAGTGCCTGTTAATGCAACGATTAATGGTTTTTCAGGATATTGTTCATAGAAATGACGGATTGAAGCGGCACTGCGCCATGAATGTAACGCGACCATGGCATCATATTGGCCGTTAGCAAAAGATGTACTTAACTCTATTCGATGTCCCAGCTCAGTAAGGATATTTTTCCATCTTACCGCCGTAGCGCGATTTCCTGCTCGTGAGTGAGGTAATGCGGGAGTAATAAGGGCAATTTTCATATAAGAGTGAATATAATTGCGTTATGGTGTTGAAGCTAGCTACATTTCGTCCTGCTGTTGTCGTTGCGATAAAATATGAATAACCATCATGCCACCATCGGAAATCTAACCGCAGCATTGCTTGATGTGCGTTCTAGGACATTAGCACTGGTAGAAGGGTTAAACGAGCAACAATTATTGGGCCCGATTTTACCTACAGTTAATCCGTTGCAATGGGAGATTGCTCACGCGGCATATTTTCATGAGTTGTGGGTTTTGCGCCATTTAGGTCAGCAACAAGCAATTCGTTCTGATGTGGATGCTCTATTTGATTCGATATCGATTCAGCATGAAGATCGTTGGCAGCTGCCATTGCCTAGTCTAAGCGAAACGTTTGAGTATATGAATAATGTGCTGCAGGCAGAACTGCTGCAACTTAAGAGTATTGAATTGAATGACACCGCAAAATATTATTATTTGTTAGCTTTATTTCATGAGGATATGCATAACGAAGCCTTTACCTACACACGCCAAACATTGGGCTATTCAAAGCCAAGTTATATACAGGGAAATGAGAAAAGTGAATTAAGTTTTTCGCATGCTCAAACAGACATTAAAATTCCAGGCGGCAAGTTCTTGCTAGGCGCAGAACGCAATGGTGAGTTTATTTTTGATAATGAAAAGTGGGCGCATGAAATAATTGTTACGCCATTTAAAATTGCTAAATATGCCGTAAGTAATGAAGATTATTTAGAGTTTGTTGAAGCGGGTGGTTATCAAAATAAAAAGTTTTGGGATCATATTAGTTGGCAGTGGCGTTGTGAGAATGAGTTGGAACATCCAATCTATTGGAAAAAAGATGCAGACCGAAGATGGACTGCCAGGCAATTTGATCAATGGGGCATACTTGAGCCGACTCATGCCGTTATGCATATTAGTTGGTATGAAGCTCAGGCTTTTTGCAGTTGGGCAAATCGTCGCTTACCTACGGAAGCCGAATGGGAGTTTGCGGCAGCGGGCGACCCAAGTGATCATGCGTGTGGTGTGGTGCAAAAAAGAGTGTTTCCTTGGGGGAATGAGTTGCGCAATGACCATGCAAATCTCGATAGTGTCAATCTTGGCACTGTTGCGGTAGATGCATATCCACAAGGTGACAGTGCATTTGGTTGTAGGCAAATGATTGGTAATGTTTGGGAGTGGACGGCGTCTACTTTTTTGCCCTACCCAGGATTTTCTCCAGATGGGTATGCTGAATACTCGCGGCCATTATTTGGCCAGACTAAAGTAGTGCGGGGCGGAGCTTGGACTACTCGAGGTCGTATGTTGCGCAATACATGGCGAAATTATTACGGACCTGCTCGCAACGATGTTTTTGCAGGGTTTAGAACTTGTGCTAAGTAATAGCGCCTAATATAAAATTACGTTAGCGTTATTTTTGTATTGTAACGAGACCTAAGAATTTAATTCTGGAGAACGATATTGAAAATCTTAATCGTGTTGACTTCACACGAGCAATTGGGAAGTACAAATCAAAAGACAGGATTTTGGCTAGAGGAATTTACCACGCCTTATTATATATTTAAAGATGCCAATGCCGAAATCACTCTTGCATCACCCGCAGGAGGACAGCCACCCTTGGATCCTATAAGCGACACTGCTGAATATCAAACTGATTCAACAAGACGCTTTAAAACTGATGAAGAATCCCAAGCTGTCTTAGCGAATACAATTAGGTTGGCAGAGGTTCACGCACAAGATTATGACGCAGTATTCTATCCAGGCGGCCATGGGCCATTGTGGGACCTTGCTGAAGACGAAAATTCTATTCAGTTAATTGAAGCGATGTATGCAGCAGGCAAGCCCGTATCTGCAGTGTGCCATGGACCCTGCGTATTTCGACATACAAAAAATCTAGATGGCTCATGCATAGTTCAAGGCAAGGGGGTCACTTGTTTTACTAACAGCGAAGAAGCAGCGGTTCAGCTTACAGAAATCGTTCCATACTTAGTGGAAGATATGTTGTGTGACCAAGGTGGTATATTTACCAGCGCCGATGACTTTGCTGAACATTTCGTAGTAGATGGTAATTTAATTACCGGACAAAATCCGGCATCCTCTGCTGCAGTAGCAAGGGCGATCTTAAGTCAATGTAATTAAAATTCTACTTACTATTTAATTAATCATGTTTTACTACTTAAGGAAGAAATAGTGCTATGAGTTGGTGGGGTAAATTAGCCGGTGGCGGTGTAGGCTTTGCTTTGGGTGGCCCATTAGGCGCAATGATTGGTGCAGTTCTTGGTCATCAACTTGATAAGCCAGCTGCAAGTCAGCGTGGTCGTGTAGGATTTGATCCAGGTTCGCAAGAACGTACTCAAGTTGCATTTTTCGCAGCCACTTTTTCTGTTATGGGGCATATTGCTAAAGCAGATGGGTATGTATCACCTGAAGAGATACAGTTGGCAAAACAGGTGATGTCACAGATGCGCCTTAGTAAAGAGCAAAGGCAAGCCGCAATCGAATTATTTAATCAAGGCAAGCAGGCTGATTTTTCACTAGATGAAGTACTGGAACAGTTTCGTCAAGAATGTCGCCGTAAAATTACACTTATTCAGATGTTCTTAGAGATTCAATTGCAAGCTGCGTACGCCGATGGCACTAAAGATCCAGCCGAGGAACGTATTTTAAAGCATATTTGTAGTGTATTGGGCTATCCCCATGCATTACTTTCACAATTAGAGTCGATGATATTTGCTCAACAGCGTAGGTATCAATCTGCAGGTACAAGTGGGGCTAGACCTTCGTCTGCAGCCGATATGAGGAATGCATATAAAATTTTAGGTGTTAGTTCTTCTGTTACGGATGCTGAAGTAAAAAAAGCCTATCGTAGATTAATGAGTCAGCACCACCCCGATAAATTGATTTCTAAGGGCTTACCGGAAGAGATGATAGAGATTGCAACAGATAAGACGCAAGAAATAAGCAAGGCATATGATCTAATTAAAGATCATCGCAAATAAAGCCATTGAGGCATATGGATATGAAAAAATTACTTACGTTAAGTGTTATATTTTTACTTACGTATTCATCACACGCTGCAGAAGTAGCGCATATTGATAATGTAGAGCTCCAAAATGCTATCGATAAAGAGGTTCCTATTATAGATGTGCGCACAACAGTTGAATGGAAAGAGACCGGGGTAATTAAAGGTAGTCATCTGATCATGTTTTATGATGAAAGAGGAAAATATGATCTAGAGGCATGGTTGGATAAAGTATCAATGGTTGCAAATAAAGATGAGCCAGTTATTTTAATATGCCATTCGGGCGGTCGCAGCAAACAGCTCGCAAAATATCTCACTGATGTAGCTGGCTATAAAGATGTCTACAATGTTAAAAAAGGTATTATATATTGGATTAAACGGAATAATCTTACAGTGGTGCCGCAATAAGATTATGATGCATTAATTATTACTGTCAATAATATATGCAGACACTCTTTGAAAAGATGGGTGGTTTACCCGCTACTCGTACAATTGCGAATGAATTTTACGATGTGATGGAGAAAGAAGAAGGCACACGCAAGCTGTTAGAGATGCACCCAAAAAAATTAGTCATGTCGCGGCATAAATTATATAAGTTTCTCACGCAGTGGTTCGGTGGGCCAAAACTATTTGGCGAGCAGTATGTCAATGCGGAATGGTTAGAATTAAAACATCGGCGTTTAAATTTTAATGAGGATGAAAAAAATCAATGGCTATATTGTATGAATTCGGCTATGGGAAACTTAGGCTTTGAGTCTGAACTAAAAGAGGAAATTATGACAACATTCAGAGAGATGATTGCAGCTATGCAAGCATTAAAAAAATGAGAATGAGCTACTAGCATTAATATAGGATAAGCATACATCTTTAACATTTAATTTTACTTATGACGAAACCTTATATCATTCTAATGTGGATGGTGATTTTTGTGTTTAGCTCAGCAATCGCACTCACATTTGTCTACGATCCTGTAATTTTCGCATTCAAAACCAACCCGTGGTTCAACATCATAATTGGAATGGTGTTAATTATTGGTATTACATATAACTTTCGGCAGGTTATCAACCTATATAAAGAGATTGATTGGATAGAAAATTTTCGTAATACAAAAGGTGCGAATACGCCTGAAAGGATCACGCCCTTACTTGCGCCGATGGCACGCATGTTGTCAAAAAAAGAAAGTGATCGTCTAACATTGTCTACTACATCTCTGCGGTCCTTGTTAGACAGTATCAGTAGCCGACTAGAAGAATCGCGTGACATATCACGCTATTTAATTGGGCTACTGATCTTTTTAGGATTACTTGGTACTTTTTGGGGGTTGTTAGCGACAGTAAGTTCAGTCAGCGACGTCATAAAAGGAATGTCAGGGGGAAGTGAAGATAGTCTGCTATTGTTTGAAAATCTAAAATTAGGTTTACAGCAACCTTTATCGGGGATGGGCATTGCCTTTAGTTCTTCATTGTTTGGTTTGGCGGGTTCATTGATATTGGGCTTTTTAGATCTGCAAGCCGGGCATGCACAAAGAAGATTTTTCAATGAGCTGGAAGAATGGCTCTCAGGCATAACCCATCTTTCTTCAGGTGCATTGCCGGGGGATGGTGAAGCACCTGTTCCAGTTTATGTGCAAGTGTTACTAGAGCAAACTGCCGATGGACTTAATAGTTTACAAAGGACATTGAGCAAACAAGCAAATGAACGCTCGAGACTTGATTCAAGTCTACTTACCCTTGCTCATCAATTGGCCGAGATTGGTGATTATTTAAAACGTGACCAACAACCGTTTTCAGAAGAATTACGTAAAGAACTTCGCATTCTTACACGTACTATTAGTGCGTCATTAGCGGATCGAAAATAATCTAAATAATTATGCAGTCCGCTTATTCTTCTCGGCGTAGTGTAAACATTTGGCCAGGCTTTGTAGATGCCTTAGCCGCATTGTTGATGGTCATAATATTTTTGTTACTGATTTTTGCTATTGGGCAATTTTATTTAACAAGTGCGTTAACTGGTAAAGAAAAAACGCTTGTAAAGCTTGATAGACAGGTTTCACAGCTTGCTGATTTACTCGCACTTGAGAAAACCACTAGCGCTAATCTGCAAGAACAGGTTGGTGAATTGACTGCACAACTAGTTGCAAAAAGCAAAAGCCTTGAATTATTACAAACGGATATAAAGCTACTAACTGAATTAAGCGAACAAAAGGTTAGTGAATTGACTGCACAATTAGCTGCAAAAATTAAAAGCCTTGAATTATTACAAACGGATATAGAATTATTAACTGAATTACGCGAACAGTTAGAACAAGATATCGCGAGCCTCACCACTAAGCTTCAAGAGGGTGATGAAACCATACTTGCGGAGAAGGAGGTCTCGGCAAAATCACTGGCGCAAATTGAGTTACTCAATCGCCAGGTTAAAGCCCTACGAGAACAACTTGGTGCTGTGTCCAAGGTCTTGGGTCTTGAATTGGACACCGATAATGAAAGTATAGAAAAAATAGCGGAACGTATAAATATAGCCTTAGCTGAAAAAGCGCAAGAATTAGCACGCTATCGCTCCGACTTTTTTGGTCGTTTACGCGAGGTGCTGGGGGGAAATCCGGATATTCAAATAGTTGGTGATCGATTTGTTCTACAGTCCGAGCTTTTATTTGCAAGTGGTTCTGCAGACCTTGGTGCGTATGGTAAGCAACAAGTAATAAAGCTTGCTCAGATTTTAAACTCTGTTGCCGCTGAGATACCAAGTGATATTGAATGGATTGTGCGTATCGATGGACATACTGATCGAAGACCGATTAACACAAATGAATACCCCTCAAACTGGGAATTATCGACAGCGCGAGCATTGGCCATTGTGAGATTTATGATTACGCAAGGCGTTCCAGCAAAACGACTGGCTGCAACAGGATTCGGCGAATTTCATCCATTAGTTTCGCAAAAGACTGCCGAGGCCTATGCAAAAAATAGAAGAATAGAAATTAAGCTAACAGCAAGATAAATATTTTAACTACTCATCTTGCTGATTAAACCATTTTAATTCTACATAGCAGATATATGCTTTATTTCACCCGGGTAAAAAATTAGTTTAAGTATTATAATTGCTATCAAGCCAAACAGGATCTGCCAGATTTAGCTAAGACTATGAATGACCGCTAACGACCAAAGTGGAGATAAGTAATAGTTTAATGAAGAAACGCATAAAGTTAGTTTTAAAATAGTTAGCACATGAATCCACATCATAGTTCCTAAATAGGAAATTATTATTTTGGAAGAACAATCATTTGATGCGTATAAACCGGAAAAAATTGCTGAATTAGTAGAAAGTATAGGTGTGAAAAAAGCAGTTTTGCCTGCTATTCCAACGATCATGTTGGGCTTGACGGCTGGTGCATTTATTGCATTTGGCGCAATGTTTTTTACCCTTGTGATGACAAATCACAATATGGGCTTAGGCCCTGCTCGCTTACTAGGTGGTGTAGCATTTTCATTGGGGTTAATACTGGTGGTTGTGGGTGGAGCAGAACTTTTCACAGGTAATAATTTTATTGTAATGGCATGGGCCGAACGTAAAGTAACAACAGCTCAGTTATTGCGAAATTGGTGCCTTGTATATATTGCAAACTTTATTGGCGCAGTCGGGGCCGCAATATTAATGTTTTGGTCTGGTGCACTTTCGCTTGGTGACGGTGCCGTTGCGGAGACTGCTTTCAACATTGCCGTTTATAAAGTTAACATAGACCCCCTGCAAGCATTTGTAAGAGGGATTTTATGTAATGCACTAGTATGCTTAGCTGTTTGGCTTTGTTTTGCAGCCCGAGACGTAGCAAGCAAAATTTTAGCAATTATTTTCCCCATTTCTGCCTTTGTAGCGCTTGGCTTTGAGCATTGCGTTGCAAATATGTACTTTATTCCGTTAGGTATGTTGATAAGTGATGGCGAAATTGGCGTCATAGTATTTTTAACCAATTTAATTCCAGTAACCGTTGGAAATATTATTGGAGGAGGCTTATTTGTGGCATTTGTGTATTGGGTTGTTTATTTAAGAAAGTATAAATAACGTCAGTGGGTATTCTATCGATTGAGGCGGCAGCCGAAAACGAACATTTAGATTCAGTTACTCTCGGCAACGTTATGCTTGATCTTGCAAATCTTTTATTGCCTGCAGAATATCTTTGAGCATTGCAGCTAGGAGTATTTTGCCTTTTTCTTCAGTAGCTAAGCGCGCATCTCCATAGACACCACTAGGAGAATAGTTAGGCTGATTTTGCTGTGTGCGGTTAAGTGGCCCTGGTTGCATTTCTTCAGTATTCGTATCCGCAAGATCCATGTTTACTTTGCCTGGAGCGATCGCCAGCATAATTGAGGTTTCAATTTCATCTGCATGGCTGCCTCTTATTTGCTGTTTTAATTTTTTCTCGGCTGCACAAAAATGTTCACCACTATAAATATTCAATAGTTGAATTTTTGTAGAGTATTTAAAAGAATCCACTGTATTTTTGAGTGGTGGGATTGTGCTGATACCGGTGTTCAGAAGAAATATATTTTTTGCACCACTAGCAACGATGCTTTGGATTATTTCAAATACTACTTTTTCAAAAGTAGCCTCATTTAAGCTGCAACTCCCTGGATAATTTACGAAAGCTGGATAATAGCCATAACCCAACGTTGGCCAAACGACCGTATTTACTTGGGTAAGTAATTGAGAGATTAGCCACTCTGCTTGAATGTAATCTGTAGCCATTGGCAAATGCTTGCCATGTTCCTTGCAGGTCGCAGCAATAGGTAGAATAGCGGTAGCATTATTGGCTAAAGCCGCCTCAACTTCAGGCCATGTTTTTTCTGCAACTCGTATACCTTGGGCCACGTTTAAAAGCTCGTTTTTGTTACTGCGTCGTTATTTTCTCTTAAATGTATAATCACATATATAGCACATCAAAATAACTGATAATTCTCATATGAATATTTCCGTTAACTTCCCGTGCGATGATTTTGTAGAATGCACCGTGTTTGTCACCGGAGGCGGCAGTGGCATTAATTTCGGCATGGCTAAATGCTATGCGGCAGTTGGCGCTAATTCGGCAATATGTGGTCGTACTGAAGAAAAGCTGGATGAAGCAAAATGAAATGGAAGAATTAGGCGTAAAAGTACATGCCGTAGTGGCAGATGTTATTCAAGTGATTCTTTTGAAACGTTTAGGTCAGGCAGAAGAGATTGGTCAAGTAGCTGTGTTTTTATCATCGCCGCTGGTTTCTTATATTACTGGCATACAAATTGTTTGTGGCGGTGGTATGAACCTTGTCGTTTCAGCGTTATTTAATATGGGCGTTAATCAAAGCGGAGATTAACTATTAAATTCACATAATGCTTTGGGCTGCTATAGGAATAACGAGCAAGTGGGACACAGTGATTTATGGAGTTTATAGCTTATCTATGACTTTCTTCAATTTTGCTTGTGCTTGATTTGCGATATCTTCTAACTCTGCATTCTGAATGGCCTGCATAGAAGCAATTGGGTCCACGGCTGAAACCTCTACTTTCCCATCTTCAGTTTCTTGAACGATCACATTGCATGGCAACATTATTCCTATTTTATCCTCAGCTTGTAGTGCTTTATATGCATACGATGGATTGCATGCACCTAATATTCGGTAATTTTTATAATCAACGTCTAATTTATTTTTCAATGTTGCTTTGACATCTATGTCCGTTAATACTCCAAAACCTTCCTTCTTCAGCTCTTCAATTACTTTTTCAATTGCCTCGTCAAATGGAACTTTAATTGTGGTATTGAAATAATAGTTCATGTTCTTTCTCCTTTCATGCCATATAGCCTGGGTTAACTGTGTCAATTGGCCTTGTTATCAATAGCATAATATGCGTGTCTCAACAGTGCGTGAATATAATTGTATTCTGAGTAAGGGGTATAGTAGTCACACCTCGGCGAAGATATCCAAGTTATCCAGCAAAAAAATATCAGGTACAAATGTTTTATAAGTCCTATACTAGTATCCTTAATTGAATTGGACCCATCCACGAATTAAATCATAATAAATAAATTCCGCACCCATCGATTCTACCCAACGAACATCGCCATTATTTGGTATGTCATATTCTTCCAGGCCCTCTAATGCAAGCGTGTTAGCCATCGCGGGTTTTTGCTGACGTTGCTGAGGAAGCTGTTCGAGATGTAATTCATTTGCAGTCCATATCATTCTGTCTCGTTCTACGGGCGACGCCTTCGCAAAATCAGCAAAGAGAAATACAGCAGATGTGCCGGCCATTTTTTTGTAGATGGGTGCATTCATAAGAACATCATCTAGTCTAAAGTGAGATAAATGTGAATACGTAGAATAAGCTTTCTTAAGTTAGAATTTCTTGTCCTACCTCAGCTATTTGTTAATTTTCGAGTGTTAGGAAGCGTAGACACTCTTTCCCCCAAACTCTTATCAAGCGATATGTTTTTCTGAGTGGTCGACTAAAGTATTTTGTAACGGTGATGGAGGGCTAGTGCCAAGCTGTAAAAGGCTAGGTAATAATATCAAGGTAAAGGCCGTACTCACTGCCATACCGCCTACAATCACTCCGGCTAGACCTCGATAGAGCTCGGTACCTGCACCAGGAATAATTAATAACGGCAACATACTAAAGATGCTGGTCAATGTGCTCATCAATATAGGGCGTAGCCGCACGCGCACCGATTCGCGTACTGCTTCGCGTCGTGTTTTGCCATCACGTTCGGCGCTGCGAGCTTGATGTACTAACAAGATGGCATTATTTACCACTAAACCTAATAAAATAATAAAACCAAGCATAGTTAATAAGTCGGCTGGCAATCCTAATAATTGCAATATTAGTACTCCCCCTACCGTTGCAAGTGGTAATGCTAATATAACTAATACGCTATCGATAAATGATCGAAACAATGCGCTGATTAAAAGATAAAGAATAATTACTGCAAGGAAAAAGCTGCTGATAAAATTATTTATAGCCGTTTTTAAATTATCTGCTGAGCCACTGAGGATAATTTCACCATCTTCAGGCAGTTGTTCTTCCATTAGTGGGATGATTTCTTGGTTGATTTTTTCGATGGCAACCTCCAACGGCATGCCTGGAGGCGGGCGTAATTCTAAAGTAATTGTGCGTCGTCGATCTATGCGCCGAATCTGATTTGGTCCAGCAGTGCGTTTAATATCGACAAGCTCGTTTAAAGGCAGCACGCCACCATTTGGTGTGTACAGTGGAATGGCAGCTAATTCTTCTGGCGTTATCCAAGGTTCTACTCGTGCAATGATATCTAGTTTTTTCTCGCCATTAAAATATTCGCCCACAAACAAACCTTGACCTAACAACCTTGTAACATTGGCCATGGTGTTTCGATCCCAACCTGCTTCAATTAAGCGAACTTCTTTGGGCGCCATTTGCAGTTCAGGTTCAGCAAGTTGCAATCCGGGGCGTGGTCGTGCACGTATACCATTAAATACAGACGGAATTTTGGAAAAACCAATTTGTGCGGCGCGTAATAAGCTATCAATGTCATTGCCTTGAATATTAATGTCGATCTCAGCACGTCCTCCTACTCCACTAAACAAGGAGGCTTTTTGGACAATAGCAAAAGTATCGGGGAATCCATTTACAGCGCTGCGCACAACTTCTAATACTTGATCAACTTGTTGTTTATCAGAGTTTGCGGCACGTGCACCTAAGAATATTGAACCCTTATTAACAACAAAGAAGTAATGTTTAATTTTAGGTGATTTTGTTCCATCAATATAGGGTTGCATGCGCGCTGCAATGACATTGCCCATTTCTTTTTCAATATGATCGATATTGACACCGGGCGGAGGGATTACAATGCCAAATACCAAATTACGATTCCCTGTTGGCAAGTAATCGATTTTCGGAAAGGCTACATAAGTAATTGCAACTGAGAGTACAATTAAACCAGCGATCCAACACCAGCGTTGTAACGGTGTCTTTGTTATGTTCATGATGAACGAGGTCGCGTCATCCCACCACGATTCGTGCATATCATCTAATTGTATATTTGCAGTAAATTTTAGCATTGCAGTAGGAATCACGGTGCATGCCACAATAAGAGAAGTTGCAATAGCGGCTGAAATTGCAATGGCAAGATCTGAAAATAATTGCCCGCTTTGATCTTTTAAAAATATTATAGGTAGAAAAATGGCTACGGTAGTTAAAGTAGACGCCAATAGCGCTGGCCACACTTGCTTGGTGCCTTCGAATGCAGCTTGTTGTGTAGATGCTCCTTGTTCGCGCATGCGTACAATATTTTCTAATACAATAATAGCGGCATCCATCACCATACCCACCGAGAATGCCATGCCTGCTAGTGAAATTACATTCATGGTTCTACCCGTGGCATTCATTACAATGAAGGTCACAAGCAAACATAATGGTATAGTTAAAGTAACTATTAACGTCGCACGAAATTTTCTTAAGAACCACCATAGGATTCCAACAGCTAACAGAATGCCTAGCGCCAAGTTATTGCGTAATAACTCGATAGCGCTCTCGATATACACGGTTTCATCATAGACCTGCTCAATATTTAGATTGGCTCTCTTAAATGGACCCTGTTCTAATTCTTTTACTACAGCGCGTAAATCACGCATGGTTTCAAGCACATTGACACCAGTTTCACGGTAGGCATTAACGGCGATGGACTTTCCGCCTTTAGTGATCACAAAGTTATTTCGATCTACGGTGCGAACCTCTACTTTAGCAATATCGCGCAAAGCGATAGGTTTGCCCTCCCGCCATTCTAATATTAGCTCGCTAAGTTCTTTTGGGTTCAGAGCCCCCGTGTAACGTAAGGTATAACTTCGTTTGCCAACATTTGCGGTGCCACCTGAAACATCGTCATTGCCACCTACAAGTGCCGCAGCCTTAGGTAAATCGATACCAAGTCCGGCGGCTTTGTAA
>JAPUHH010000071.1 GCA_027297825.1 Gammaproteobacteria bacterium | reverse complement strand
CGCATGTATCGTTTATCACTTTAAAACGATCAAGATCAATGTAGCAAAGCACATGTGCTTCACTTGTTTTCTCGCAGGTCTGAATGAGTTTATCTAAATGAATTTCAAAGGCTCTACGGTTATTCAAACCTGTTAGTGAATCATGATTTGCAAGGTAGCTTAGTTTATTTTCATCCCAGGTTCTTTTAATTGCAGCACCAATTATTGTTGCAGAAGTTTTTATGACATTTATTTCTTCTGTCTTCCAATCTCTATTACTCCTACATTCATCGAAACTAATAAAACCCCACCAATCGGTGCCCACAAATATGGGTATAGAGAATAATGATTTAACATTTATTGATTTTAAAATTCTTTGTTCATCTTTGGAAAACGAATCGGAATTTCCAAATATATAATCTCCATTGGACAGTATTTGTTCCCAGCGTTTTAGTTTTAGCTGATGGTAGGAGGTGGATATCATGCTGTACTCATATTCTGGAGCAGATTCAGATGCCCATTGGTACCGCGAGATAGTGGTAGTATGTTTTAAATTTTCATCATATATATTCTCGAATATTTGAATCCGGCTTACATCTACTGCATGCCCAAGTTTTTTAAGTAATTCTGGAATGGCTAATTCCCATGAGTCTTTGAGTAAAATTTCAGCTGTCTCAGCAATGACGTGCAATATATTTTTTTGCTTTAAAATTTCTAATTTTTTATTTTTCTCATTAAGTGTGCTGGAAATATTTTCATCAATGACTTTATATAATTTTATAGCGCTCAAAGATGTAAATAAAAATGAAATAACTACCGCTACACAGATGTACAGATAAACATCTCCATTACTTAAAAAGTAGATGATGATTGGTAATGTTGCTGAGACTGAAAATAGCAAATATGTGCGTTTTAAAAAAGAGTATGATCCTATGGTGACTGTTAATATTGCGCAAACCCAAAATGTGTTGGCACATAGATAAATTAGGTTTTCAACCGGCGGAAGGAGTACAACCGAAAGCCCCCATAGCAGGCCAGAAGCTGAAATACCTGAATAAAATAATATTCGCCATCGGTAAGAATTTATTGCTTCTTCAGGGAAATTTCTATAATAAAAAATATTAATAAATCGCAGCCCACATAGAAGCGCTACGGCAGTAAACCAGTTTATTAATAAAAGCAAGGGAGGTGACTTGCCACAGCAATAGAACTAAAGGAGCGCTCATTACTAAGGTTGCAGCTATACCCAATAATGTTTGCTGTGCTAAGAGGTCTAATTTCGCTGCATATAGCGGAGTGAGTTTATTTCTATTGCCCATAAATAGTTGTTGCCGAAAATACCTGTGTGCAAGTACTCACAACGTAATTATATTGTGAATTATTGAAAGTAACGCTAAATCAGTACTTTATCTGTTTAAGTAAGATTGGATAGGTTTGGTTCAGACCAAAGATTGGTACAATCAGACAAAGGGTTAGAGGTAACTATGCTCGTATCAAAAAATAGTCATTAATTGTTTTTTAAAGGTACAAAACAGAAATAGTTCAAAAAATATTTTCGTTTTTATTAGTGCATTTTGACTAATATTATTTGGTTTGCAAAGTGCATCAATAACTCGTTCACCAGTTCTTTATTGTCATATTATTTAAGTAAGCTAGAAAAAGTAATTATTTTTTAACTAACCAAATCGTAAAGACTAAAGTCAGTAGAGAGAGCAGGCCTGCAAGGGTAATAAGCCAGCCGTAGTTTTTGATAAGCATTGCCCAAAATAGAATGAGTGAGCCAAAGGTGATCAGCGCAAATAATGCTAGTAATTTATGTTTATTCAAATTATTTAATTAATAAAATTTAATTTCACTGATTATTATAATAGAGGTTTGCCGATAAAAAGTAGGGAAAATAATTCTTTTAAATGCTTGTAGTATTTGTAGAAAGATTGAGTAAAAGTAATTGTAAGCTAGTTAAATAATTTATCGTCAACCGCTGTGTATCGCATGTAGCATATTTATTGTTCTTTGCACACATTTTTCACCATTGGCTCTATTGGTTTTGTCAAACTAGCATCAACCAAGATATGGAGTACATGGTTATGATCACATTACTACAAACATGAATATGGCCAGCGTCGCTAAGATTGTTATTATGACCGTTATAGTTATTTTAATCGTAGACACTAATCTGTCTAAAATTAGCGAATCAATTAGATGGCGCATTTTTTATGGCTTTAGAAAGGCAAGTGACTGATGCTACAGATTAAATCATCTGCATTTATACTTATTGCTTTACATATGCTGATGATTACAGGATGTGCAAGTGTAGTAGAAGATAAACATTCTTATCGAGAAGTAGGCATAGCAAGTTACTATGCAGAATCATTGCATGGCCGAAAAACTGCAAGTGGCGAGCGTTACAATATGCGCGCTCTTACTGCTGCACATAAAAAATTACCTTTTGGTACGGTTGTGGTCGTTACTAACTTAAAAAATAATAAATCAATAAAAGTACGAATTAACGATCGCGGCCCATTCGTAAAAGGTCGAGTTATCGACCTGTCGACTGCGGCCGCAAAGAAAATCGGACTATTAAAAGACGGGATTGCTAAGGTTAAAATTGTAGTCATAAACTGAATACCAGTTCGAATCATAGAACCTAAGATTTGGGATTATGGTAATAAGCATAAAAAATACTTAAATGTATTGATGGTTATTTTATTTTAATCGTTCCAATGACTCTTTGTAGACATCCTTATCACGGGCAGTAATATGTCTGTTACAGATATCAACTGAGCTTTTGAATTATCGGCATACACTTTAATTTATAGCATGCTTCCTTTTGAGTGGCACATGATTATTTGTGTATTTAATGAATCCCGTATAGCTCTAGGTTCCTGTGCTTCAATTGGTTCGAAGGTAATTCCTTTGCCTTTAGCATTTATTTCATTTTGGTATTGTAATGAATGTTTCTCAGTATCAGTCGGGAAGACCTTTGTATCGATTTCCATTTTAAAATCAATGCGCGTTTCTCCATATTCACATATGCAATGAGAAGAATAAATGGATGTTTTTGTTTCTATACCTTTAGAAGAGAAAATAAACAAAGAGTTTCCAGGCACCTTAATTAAGCTGCCTTATTAAAACTATAAGCTCGTAATGCACCTAGTACCGCTGCTTTAATTTCTTGAGCGGCGTAGATTTGTCTGGCGGTAATTCTTACTAAGGGGAAATGCGCACTATCACATGCAGAATTTAGAAATTTATCACGTTTTTGTCTTGTAGCACGGCTATGACTGCTGTTGTCCAGTTCAATGGCAGCAATAATTTCGAATTGATTCGGACAACAAAGCACAAAATCAAAATGTTTGGATTTGATACAGTTAAATGCAGACTGCCAAGTGCTTTTTGCAAGACTTTGCTGAGGTTGCAACACATCACACACACGCACTTTTAATAGAACAAGAAATTGATTGCCGAGTCCTCGCTGCAAAGCTTTATAAAAAGCCTGTTCATCTTTAGATAGAAATGAAGGATTGACTCGATAATGAGTTGCAGGCGTATTTGTAAGGGGTAATTTCGCGCTAAGCTCAAGTCGAAGTTTTTTTGTATTGGCTTCTCGATAAGCTTGTTTCTCTGTTTTTCGAGACTTGCTTTCAGTGACGAATTTGATAAATAACGCGCAAACTAATACTAGCGCGCACATAACGATCCATTCCATCGCGAACCCCATTTGTTCTGGAAGTTTACATGGTCTCCTAGGTCAGGATTTGTTTAAATAAGTATCCAGATAACTGCTACAGCAAAATTGCTGAATGGTTGGTGCTTCTTTGCTAGGCAACAGGTGCTGGGAGGTCTGAGCGACCCATTAGGTATTTATCAATTCCGTGAGCGGCACTTCTACCCTCGGCAATTGCCCAAACAATTAGACTTTGGCCACGTTGCATATCGCCAGCAGTAAACACACCCTTCACACTAGTCATCCAGTTTGCATCGCGAACAACATTGCCACGCTGGTCTAAAGTAACCTTTAATTGTTTTAACATGCCGGGCTTTTCGGGTCCTACAAAACCCATGGCTAGTAAGGCCAAGTCACAAGGTATGGTTTGTTCGCTTCCGGGGACTTCTTCAAAGCTAACTTGACCCTCGACATTTTTCATTCCCACTGTCACTAGTTCCAATGCATTGACTTGACCGTTACCACCATCAATAAATCGTTTAGTAGAGACTGCGTAGACTCTTTCTACACCTTCTTCTTGTGCAGGAGCAGTGCGGAATATGCGCGGCCATTCTGGCCAGGGATTATCTTCTGTTCGCAGGTTTGGGGGCTTTTCCATAATCTCAAGCTGATGCACGGATATTGCGCCTTGTCGATTCGCAGTGCCTAAGCAGTCGGCTCCCGTATCACCGCCACCAATAATTACGACATGTTTGCCTTTTGCACTAATCAATGTGTCTGGTTTGGCGTCTCCCTCGCAAATCTTATTTTGCATCGGTAAATATTCCATAGCCTGGTGAATGCCTTTGAGCTCACGGCCGGTTACTAGCAAATCACGTGCGGCGCATGCGCCACCGGTTAGGAGTAAAGCATCAAAGTCAGCACGGATATCATCGACGGATATGTTTTTACCTACATGTGCATTGGTTTTAAAAACCACGCCTTCAGCTAGCATTTGTTCCATACGCCGATCTAAAACTCGCTTTTCCATCTTAAATTCTGGAATACCGTAGCGTAGTAAACCACCGATGCGATCCGCTCGCTCAAACACGGTTACATCATGGCCCGCGCGTGTGAGTTGTTGTGCCGCAGCCAAACCCGCAGGACCGGAACCAATGATGGCAATTTTTTTACCAGTTTTTACCGTAGCGATTTCGGGATGTATCCACCCATTTTCCCAGGCTTTATCAATAATAGTGAGTTCTACGGCCTTAATAGTAACGGCATCATCATTAATGGCGAGTACGCAAGAACCTTCACAGGGCGCTGGGCAAAGTGTTCCCGTAAATTCAGGAAAATTATTGGTGGCGTGTAATCGCTGTATGGCATCCTGCCATTGACCTCGATACACCAAGTCATTCCAATCAGGAATTAAATTCCCCAGAGGACAGTCTTGATGGCAAAACGGAATGCCACAATCCATACAACGTGCAGCTTGATCTTTTAAAGGATCTACCGGCCATGTTTGCATGACCTGATTCCAGTCTTGTAAGCGTTCTTCTACAGGACGGTAGGGTTGATTATCGCGCCCATACTCCATAAAGCCGGTGACTTTACCCATGCGCAGCCTCCATTACGGCAACATCTTCGGATGTGCCTTCTTCTCTAGCTTTTTTAATCGCAGCTAGCACACGCTTGTAATCTTTTGGCATCACTTTAATAAATTTTGATTGATATTCTTTCCAGTTATCTAAAATATTTTTAGCCACTGTGCTCTTGGTGTATTCAACATGTTTGTTGAGCAATGTTTTGATGCTATTGAAATCTTCATCATCTTCAATTTCTTCTAAATCGACCATGCCAAGATTGCAACGAATTTTAAATGAATCTTTATGTGCCAATACGTATGCAATACCACCAGACATTCCAGCGGCAAAGTTTCTACCGGTTGGTCCAATCACAACAACACGACCCCCGGTCATGTATTCACAGCCATGGTCGCCAATACCTTCAACAACGGTATTAACCCCGCTGTTTCTTACCGCAAAGCGTTCCCCAGCAATCCCTCGTATAAAGACTTCGCCTGCCGTTGCGCCATACAGTAATACGTTACCAACAATGATATTTTCTTCTGCTACAAACGTTGCATGGCGTGGTGGGAAAACAATGATCTTGCCGCCGGAAAGACCCTTGCCTAAATAATCATTGGCATCGCCTTCCAGAGTCATGGTTACACCTTTAGGTACAAACGCACCAAAGCTCATGCCAGCCGAACCGTTAAAGTGAACACGAATCGTGTCTTCGGGCAATCCTTCTGCACCATAACGTTTGGTGATGTGATAACCCAAGATGGTGCCAACGGTTCGATTGGTATTTTGAACTGGCAAAATAATATCAACTGGTTTGCGCTTTTCAATCGCCTCTTTGCATAGCGGTACCAGGGTGGTGATATCCAACGATTTTTCTAAACCGTGGTCTTGTGTATTTACACAATAAATACCAACATCTGGACCGGCTTCTGGTTTGTATAAGATATTGGATAAATCCAAGCCGCCTGCCTTCCAGTGATTAATCGCGGCATTGACATCCAAGCGATCGACTTGACCCACCATTTCGTCAACGGTTCTAAAGCCAAGCTGTGCCATATATTCTCTAACTTCTTCAGCAATATATTTGAAAAAGTTTTCGACAAATTCGGGTTGGCCGCCAAACTTTTTGCGCAGCTCTGGATTTTGTGTCGCAACTCCCACAGGACAGGTATTTAGATGACAGACACGCATCATCACGCAGCCCATTACTACTAATGGAGCGGTGGAGAAACCATATTCTTCTGCGCCCAGTAACGCGGCAACAACTACATCGCGGCCAGTTTTTAATTGACCATCCGTTTGCACTACTATGCGATCACGTAATTTATTTTGCACCAGTACCTGCTGGGTTTCGGCCAGCCCTAGTTCCCAAGGTAGGCCCGCATGTTTCAATGAACTGATTGGTGATGCACCGGTACCGCCGTCATAACCCGAGATTAGTACTACATCAGAATGTGCTTTTGCTACTCCTGCCGCTACGGTTCCCACTCCAACTTCGGCGACCAACTTCACATGTACGCGTGCTTCTGGGTTCGAATTCTTTAAGTCATGGATGAGTTGAGCTAAGTCTTCGATCGAATAAATATCGTGATGCGGTGGAGGAGAAATTAAGCCTACACCGGCAGTAGAATGGCGTACTTTTGCAATCCAAGGATAGACCTTGGTGCCTGGTAACTGGCCACCTTCACCGGGTTTCGCACCCTGTGCCATTTTAATTTGTATGTCATCGGCATTCACCAGATATTCACTGGTCACGCCGAATCTCCCAGATGCAACTTGCTTGATTGAGCTCCTTCTTAAGTCACCATTGTTATCTGGGGTGTAGCGATCTGAGTCTTCGCCACCTTCACCGGTATTGGATTTGCCACCAATTCGATTCATGGCAATGGCTAAGGTTTCGTGCGCTTCTTTGCTAATGGAACCGTACGACATCGCACCGGTTGAAAAGCGCGGTATAATGTTTTCAATCGGCTCTACTTCCTCAATCGGAATAGCTTGTTTGGCAAATTTGAATTCAAATAGTCCACGTAAGGTAGCAAGATTTTCATTTTGATCGTTAACAAGATCGGTATATTCTTTGAAAATATTGTATTGCCCAGATCGCGTTGCATGTTGTAATTTAAAAACAGTATCGGGATTAAATAAGTGATACTCACCATCGCGACGCCATTGATATTCACCGCCCCAGTCCAGATCCGGTCTCTTTGCGGGGCGATCCGGAAAGGCATTGTGATGACGCATGCTCATTTCTTTTGCAACTTCATCTAAACCGATACCGCCAATACGCGAGGCAGTCCCAGTAAAATAACGATTAACAAATTCTTGGTTTAAACCAATGGCTTCAAACACTTGTGCGCCACGATAAGACTGCACCGTGGAGATCCCCATTTTCGCCATCGTCTTGGTCAGACCTTTATTAACCGCCTTGATGAAGTTTTTAACTGCGGCTTCGTGACTCATTTCTGATAAGTAACCTTTGCCAATCATCTCGCCTAAGGATTCAAAAGCAAGGTAAGGATTCACTGCACCAATACCATAGCCAATGAGAACGGCAAAATGATGCACTTCGCGTGGTTCGCCTGATTCTAGAATTAAACCAACTTTTGTGCGCGAGCCCGCACGCACCAGATGATGGTGCACCGCCGCCGTGGCTAGTAAAGAAGGTATTGCGGTTAACTTCTCACTAATATTTCGATCGGAAAGAATAATGTTGGTGTAGCCTTCAATAATTGCCGCATCGATTTGTGTGCAAACTTTTTTTAATGCCTTGTCTAAACCAGATCCACCTTTTTTAACCGGATATAAGATCGGTACGGTCTTGGTTTTAAATCCTTCTAAATTCACATCACGTATGCGTGCTAATTCTTCATTTGTGAGTACGGGCGAATAAATCTTTATTTGACGACAACTTTCCGGTGTCGGATGCAAAAGATTTTTTTCTGGGCCGACCGTCGTTGCAACCTGTGTAACCAATTCTTCACGAATGCCATCCAAAGGTGGATTGGTGACCTGTGCAAATAGTTGCTTAAAATAGTCATAGAGTAGGCGTGAACGATCGGATAACACCGCAAGTGCAGTATCTGTACCCATAGAACCTACAGGTTCTAAGCCATCGTTGGCCATAGGTGCCATCAGCACTCTTAAGTCTTCGTGTGTATACCCGAATGCTTGCTGGCGCTGTAGTAGAGTGTCGTAATCAGAACCATGAATTTGCTTAGGATTGGGTAAATTTTCAACCGGTAATAAATTTTCTTTTAGCCAATCACCGTAAGGGTGTTGCTGTGTAAATTCTTTTTTGATTTCTTCGTCATCAATGATGCGTCCCTGTTTCGTATCCACCATAAAGATACGACCAGGATGTAAACGATCTTTAAGCAAAATATTTTCAGGTGGAATATCTAAAACACCAACCTCAGATGCCATCACTACCATGCCATCTTTAGTGACGTAGTAACGTGAAGGTCGTAAACCGTTCCGATCAAGCACTGCTCCCATCACATTACCATCTGTGAATGCACTTGATGCCGGGCCGTCCCATGGTTCCATTAAGCAAGAATGAAACTCATAAAACGCTTTACGTTCATCATCCATGGTTTCATGGCCACTCCATGCTTCGGGAATCATCATTAACACGGCGTGGGCTAAGGGTCGGCCGCTCATGTGTAAAAATTCCATCACATTGTCAAAAGTGGCGGAATCGCTGCCGCCTTCAATCACAATGGGGAAAAGTTTCTTCAGGTCACTGCCAAATAATTCGGATTCGCACAATGGTTCACGAGCACGCATCCAATTCGCATTACCACGGGCTGTATTAATTTCGCCATTATGTGCGATGTAGCGAAACGGATGTGCTAAGTCCCATGAAGGGAAGGTGTTGGTGGAGAAGCGTTGGTGTACTAGTGCCATCGCCGATTCAAAATCAGGCTCCGTCACATCTGGAAACATGGGTTCAAGTTGTGAACCGGTCAACATACCTTTATATATGCAAGTGCGTGATGATAAAGATGGGATATAAAAGTGGCCTCGTTCTGACAAATCAGAATTTGCAATCACATGTTCGATGCGTTTTCGAATAACATAAAGTTTGCGTTCAAACTCAGCTGCATCTTTTACAGCATTGCCACGCGCAATAAATATTTGTTTAAAGGACGGCTCGCCAGATTTTGCGGTAGGTCCAAGCAAAGCACTATCTGTGGGGACATCACGCCAGCCCAATAGCTGTTGCCCTTCTTCTTCCACAATTTGATTGAAATACTCTAAGCACTGATTTGCTTGCACGGCATCGTTGGGTAAAAACACCATACCAGCGCCGTAGTGTTCCGGTGCAGGTAGTTCGATATTAATATCTTTACACACGCGCGCGAAAAATTTGTGTGGTAATTGTGTAAGGATGCCGACACCATCTCCGGTATTCTCTTCACAGCCACATGCTCCACGATGAATCAGGTTTTGGAGGATGGTTAAGGCATGGGTAACAATCTTGCGAGATTGGCGACCTTTGATGTCGACAACAAATCCAACGCCACATGAATCATGTTCAAATTCTGGGCGATAGAGACCTTGCGTAGAGGGAGTATTTTTCTGCATATATGATTCGTCTGGTTCAGATATTTATTCTACTTATATGGTAAAGGTTTCTCATGCAAATCTAACTATTGCAAAAGAGTGGTTACACAGCAAGATTTGTTAGATTTCTTGAGCTTATTAACATGGAAAATCATGGACTTAGCCTGCCCCTATATTCAACACAAAGGGTCGCGGATTATAGTGCAGAGTGAACGTTGGCACTATTACCCATACTATTTGTATGGGTAAAAAACATTTTTGAAAAAAGCCCTGAAGTAACCTGAAAATTAATGTTGGATCTAAGTTTTGTAT
>JAPUHH010000070.1 GCA_027297825.1 Gammaproteobacteria bacterium | reverse complement strand
TATGAACATAATGTGTGGTTTGGAAGATACCTTTGGTCTCACGCAATTAGGTCTTTTCCCATAATAAGCTACTGAACACCGCGATTTATTTAGAGGCTAAATACTCATGGCAGGCAACATACACTTGAAGCAACCAGGCTCACGCTTAATGTCAATTGGGCCAATTGCCTTAACGATTTTGATCGCAATGAGCGTTGCTTTTTGGTTAGGGACGAAGAGTATCGGCATTCCATTTATGGGCACGGAAAAACTAGCTCATATGACGAATAAGAGTGAAAAGATAAAGCTTTTGGAAAAGTTGAACAATAAATTAGAGCATGAAGTGGTGTTGGTGCAACGTTCAGCAAAAGTTGAGCTTGAAGCCGTAGAAGAAATGAAGAAGATGCTACGCGATAAAGATCTTGAATTGTTAAAATTAAATCAAGAGCTGCATTTTTATCGGACGCTTTACACACCCAATTCCGATAATTCTGCGGTGCAGGTAAAAGTTTTTAATCTTCATAAAGACTTGGTTACGAACCGTTTTGTTTATGACCTAGTGCTTACTAGCGTTCCAAAAAAGAATGAGAAAGCAGCTGGCGTGATTGGCCTGAGCGTGGATGGCGAGCAGCAGGGAATACTAAAGCGACTGGTGTTTGAGGATATCAGCGAGGTTACAGACGTTTCTTTAATGTATTCGTTTAAATATTTTCAAAAGATCTCTGGTAGCTTTTCATTGCCGGAAGATTTTGAGCCCAGTAATATTCGTGTAGAAGTGTTGCAAGATAAGAGCCGCGAAAAACCCATTGTAATTAGTTACAATTGGGATGAAGTGTATAAGGGGAGTTGATCTCTTTTTTATAACAACAGGAAATATATGGCATTCAAGAAAAAGATTAAGACCACACGAATTGATACGCTAGTAGGTCGTCATTCTAAAATAGTGGGCGACATTCACTATGGGGGTGGGCTACATATTGAAGGCATCGTTGAAGGTAACATCATGGCCGAGTCTGAAGATAAAGGTGTCGTGATAATCAGCGAGTTAGGCACTGTAGAAGGAGAAATTCGTGGACCTTCAATTATTATTAATGGCACCGTGCACGGTAATGTCTATGCAACCGGCACCATAGAATTGGCAGCAGGTGCAAAGATCAACGGCAATGTTTACTATAATTTGCTAGAAATGACGGTAGGGGCAGAGGTAAATGGTAATCTTGTACATCAAGAACCTTCTAAGGCATCGGCGAATACACCCACTAAAATAACCGAAACTGGCTAAGACAGCCACTTGGGAATACTTGACTAAATCGCTAAGGTAATGTTAGTTTATAAGTAAGTTCTAACGTATATGTTTTTCAACATAGGAGTAAAAACATGTCTGCAGTCGATATAGCGCAACCTTCTGCACCACCAGCATCGCTGCTATTTACCGATGCTGCAGCAAACAAGGTAAAACAGCTCATCGAAGAAGAAGCGAATGAAAATCTAAAGCTTCGCGTATTTGTTAGTGGAGGCGGTTGCTCCGGATTTCAATACGGATTTACCTTTGATGAAGCCCTTCAAGATGGTGATACCTCAATTGAAAACTGTGGAGTAACTTTGTTGGTTGATCCAATGAGTTTTCAATATTTAATGGGTGCAGAAATAGATTACAGCGAAGGTTTGGAAGGTGCACAGTTTGTAATCCGCAATCCTAATGCGCAATCCACCTGTGGTTGCGGTTCTTCGTTCTCTCCAGGTTAATCTTTAATTAAATATGGGTTTCAAAGGGCGCTTTCATGAGCGCCTTTTTTGTTTCAGCATGTATACAATTAAGAATGTTTGCTAACGATCCAAAGCGGATATTGGATATTAGACTTTGAATGATCATGCCAACACAGGATGTAACCTTTAACTTATCGGAACCACTATTACGAAGTCGATTTCGGATTGGCCTGATTCAAGGCCCGCATTTTATGCGTTATTTTTTATAATCTCGTTTGAATTAGCGAATTTATTTGATAACAGTAGAGGCATCCTCTTATTTATTTATAATGTGCTAAAACGTTTGTTTATATAACAAATCACTCAAACGGGATGTAGCCCATTAGTTCAAACGTTGAATGATCGCTTTCGGCCGAAAGCGGTCATATGCTGAAATTATTTTACATGTTTCTGCGTCTTACTTTATTCTATAAAAATCAAATAATTTTTAGTTAAGAAATATTTATGGAATACACTTTATTTATCATAGTAGGTATTGTTGCTATGCTATCTATTCTGCTTGCGCCCATCGCAAGAACTGCGGATACATTTTTTTCTGGTGTATCGCCCGAAGGGAAGTCTCCTGGTTTAGTAACGCTAATATTTTCACAAGTGACCACATGGATTTTCGCGCGATCTTTAATGAATGCTGCCATTCTTGGGTTTTACTATGGCATTTGGGGGACATTGGCCTATGCGGCGTATTACTTGTCGTTCCTTACCGGTGGAAAAATTATAGATTGCTTGAGGTTTGAGCAAGGCTTTACCAGCATTCAAGCGTTCCTAAACCAACGTTTTGGTAAAGCCGGAATTGTTTGTTACAACGTTGTCATTGCAGTTCGTCTTATTAGTGAGGTGTTTGCAAATTTACTAGTAATTGGAATCCTATTTGGTATAGCGGGATCTAATGTGTATGTGGTCGCTATCATTGGGTTTTCTGCCGTTACATTGGGTTATTCCATGATGGGTGGGCTACGTGCTTCATTGAGAACCGATGTATTGCAGATGGCATTATTTATTTTTGCTTTGGCGATATTGCTTTTATTGGTAATCGTTAGCGGTCAATTTTCAATTAGTGATTTAATCTTTAAAGAATTTCAAATTGGTCAGCCGGGCCCAATTTTATTGATGGTTGCATTTTTGCAAATATGGAGTTATCCGATGCACGATCCGGTGATGATGGACCGAGGATTTTTATCGGATCGAGAAACAACGCGTAAAAGCTTCTTGCATGCAGCCTGGATAGGTGTGATCTGTATCATTGCTTTTGGAAGTCTTGGAGTGTTGGCAGGTGCGCATGCTGGCGAAGGCGATGCGATGAATACAGTGCTGATGCGTTTGCTGGGCGAATGGCCGATGTTGTTGTTCAGTATTACGTTGGTAATTTCTGCTATGTCGACCTTGGATAGTACTTTATCTAGTTCGGCTAAATTGGTTGCTGTGGATATGAAAGTTGTACCGACCAGTGTAGTGAATGGCCGCATCATCATGTTGATATTTATGTTGTTGGGATTACTGTGCGTGTTTTATGGCAATCAAGATCTTTTTAGCGCAGTTGCAGTAAGCGGCACTGCATCATTGTTTTTGGCCCCTGTGGTATTTTTCTCGATCTTTGCTAAGCGAGAAGATATTCCAGTGTGGAGTTATCTTGGTGCCTTTGTTGTGGCGATCATGGGGGCGAGTTTATATTTTATAGAATCTTCGAGTTACACGCAGTGGTTAGGGGATGCGCATAAATACACTAAATTGTTGGTTATTTCGGTGAGCGTTTTAAGCGCAGGTTGTTTAATGTTTTGGGTGGGCATGAAAAGTTGTGCGCATAAGGTCGCAATAAATTAAGTATAGTAGTTTATAAAGCTTTGATGAAATTGTTTTAGCAATGCAAAATCTAATTGTAATGTAAGTTTATTGGCCAAAAGCGTTCATTGGGGAAGTGGAATTATCTATATTGGGTCGTGTATGTTGCCAAGCACAAGACTTTTGCTAGCACCCGTCACGCTAGGAAGGTTTCCAGGTTTTCCTTCCTGTGTTTGTTTGGCTAGCCATGCAAATGCCATCGCTTCCATCCATTCTTCAGATACGCCGTAGGTGCTTGTAAGTTCCACATGAATATTTTTATTTTCTGATTGTAGTTGGGAAACTAAGTGAGCGTTATTGCTGCCACCCCCACAAAGTAAAATTCGAGAAGTGTTTGGCGCCCAAGTTTGTATCGCCTGCGTAACTGATTTTACCGTAAGGGCAACCAGGGTTGCTTGGACATCATTCTCTGTGACAAATTCTTCGTACTGGTCGAGCTTGTGCTGTAACCAAATTGGATTAAACTTTTCTCTGCCAGTGGATTTTGGTGGAGGTAGTTTGAAGTATTCATCTTCAAGTAATAAATTTAATAGACCTTGGTTGACCATTCCGGCTTTAGCCCATGCGCCATTCTTGTCATATTCAATGCTTTGATGTTTTTTGATCCAAGTATCTAGCAATGTGTTTGCAGGTCCCGTATCGAAACCGATAACGTTTAATGTGTTATCTGCGGGTAGCAAAGTGATATTTGCGATGCCGCCTAAATTGAGCACGGCACAGTTTTCCTTTTTGTTTCTAAAAAGTAATTCATGATATGCACAAGCAAGTGGCGCGCCTTGGCCGCCTGCGTCGATATCGGCTTGGCGAAAATTGCCAATCGTTGTGATTTTGGTGTTGTCAGCAATTTTTTGTGGATGACCTATTTGAATGGAAATCGGTGGCACGCCCTTAGGGTCATGAAAAACGGTTTGTCCGTGGCTACCCACCGCAGCAATTTGGCTTGCGGACAATGAAGCTTTGCTTAATAAGTGATGTACGGCTTGTGAAGAAGCTTTTGCAAACTGAGTATCTAATTCGTCAATTTCTTGTGGCCATGTTTGATTTGCAATGGCGCGATTGATCTCAATTTTTAATGCATTACCAATGGGTTGGCTGAAGCTTTCGACAATATGGGTATTGGATTTTGAAAAATCCATGAGTACCGCATCAATGGCATTAACACTGGTGCCAGACATGAGTCCGATAAAGAGTTCGGACATAGTATTTAAGTTCGGTTCAAAGGTCGCGCATTACGAGCGCGTTTTGTGTGTAGGCATCCAATTGCACTACGAGAGGCTGTATGGAAGCTTGGAAGCGATCCATTTCGGAATCAGGTAGAGGTTTTGCGCTGGGAAGCTTTACTTTTAAAGGATTACGATGCACGCCATTTACGCGGAATTCATAGTGTAAATGTGGGCCGGTGGCTAAACCGCTACTGCCAATGTAGCCAATAATTTGGGCTTGTCTAACGCTCGAACCTACTCCGGTGCTCTTTGCGTACTTAGACATATGTGCATACAAGGTGGTATAGGTGTTGCCATGGCGAAGGATAACGGTGTTTCCATAGCCACCTTTTTTGCCACGATGTACAACTTTTCCATCGCCCGATGCCATGATGGGTGTGCCCGTAGAGGCAGCGTAATCAACGCCTTTATGCGCGCGAATTTTATTTAAAATAGGATGTTTTCTTCTTAAATTAAAGTAAGAACTTATGCGTGCTAGGTTTACAGGGGTGCGCAAGAATGGTTTGCGCATACTTTTGCCATCTGGTGAATAATATTCGGTTTTTTCGTGGCTGTCTGTGTAACGAAAGGCTCGATATTGTCTTCCATTATTAATGAATTCTGCGGAGATAATATTACCATCCCTGACTTTTTCACCCTCAAGGTATAACTCTTCATACAGCACAGTAAAGTTATCGCCTTTACGTATATCCAGCGCAAAGTCGATGTCCCAGCCAAAAATTCCTGCCAGATCCATAATGAGTCCATCCGACATGCCAGCATTTTGTCCAGCAAGGAATAGCGAGTTATTTATGGTTCCTGTTGCAACTTGTGAGATTTTGTTTAATTCACGATGCGCTTCTTCTACGATAAATGATTCATCATTCCTGTAGAGAAATAAAGATTTGGTAATGCTTTTTTCAAGCTCTATTGTGTTGAGCCCGCTTGCCCCAAACAAAAAATGTAATTTTTGGCCGGGATATATTTTTTTAAATGGCTTGGCGTCTTTACCAAGATTTAGGAGTCGGGTTAATTCAGTATGGATATCAAGCTCGCTAAATATTGAGGATAGGGTGTCACCTTTTTTTACTTCAATTGTAACGCGAGTAACTTCTTCTAATGGTGTAACTACTGGCATCGCTTGTATTTCTTCAGCCGCAAGCGCTAATTCTTCTGCGGCAAACGTAGCTACAGATAATGCGGTAGGTTTTTCTGCAATCCAAATAACTTGATTTTCGATGCGATCTGCAACAGTCTTCTGCGCCAAGGGTATTTCTTTTGCGGTTGAATTTACCGCTGTATTAGATAAATTTACTTTGGCCAGTGTAGACTGGTTGGAATGAGCAAGGACAACGCTGACAATAATTACGCCAATTAATGAGGCGGCAATCGAAATAATAAGAGGACTATGATGCCTTGGGCCTTTGCGTGAAGACGCCACGTTCTTAAAGTCAGACCCAATTATAGAATTGTAATTCACGGAATTTGCTTCAATTTTTGGCATAAAATAACGTTCTTATCCGCTTTGGTCAATGAATTTAACAAGACTCAACTATCAACTACAGTCGGGAATGACTGATCGGTCTGTCACTCTGGGTAATCGGCAGCAATGATTAAAGATCCATATACAAAAGAGTTTGAAGAGCTGATTCGCGGTACCGATGAGGTTTTGCTGCTCGATGAGCTGAAATCGAAGCTGGCTAAGGGCATACCTTTGCGGGTTAAAGCTGGATTTGATCCCACTGCGCCAGATTTGCATCTCGGGCATACCGTTCTTATTAATAAGCTGCGCCAATTTCAAGAACAAGGGCATAAGGTGTTCTTTTTGATCGGTGATTTTACCGGCATGATTGGGGATCCAACCGGCAAAAGTGCGATGCGCCCCCCTTTGACTAAGATTGATGTACTCGAAAATGCCGAAACATATAAAGAGCAGATTTTTAAAATCCTTGATCCTGGAAAAACGGATGTCGTATTCAATTCCACTTGGATGGAAGAAAAGAATGCCGCATCAATGATTCACCTTGCGAGCAAAATGACTGTTGCGCGGATGTTAGAGCGCGATGATTTCAATAAGCGCTATAAAGGCGGTAAGCCGATAGCGATTCATGAGTTTTTATATCCGTTGATCCAGGGCTATGACTCGGTGGAATTGAAAGCAGATATAGAGCTTGGCGGGACGGATCAGAAGTTTAATTTGCTAGTGGGACGTGAATTACAAAAAGAATGTGGACAAGCCCCGCAAGTTATCATAACGATGCCAATATTAGAGGGGTATACGCAAGGCTCTGAAAAAATGTCTAAATCGCTAGACAACTACATAGGTATTACCGATGCACCTAATGACATGTTCGGTAAAATTATGAGTGTTGATGATGAAAAAATGTGGCGTTATTTTGAATTACTTAGTTTTCGTCCAATAGCAGAAATTACTGCTTTCAAAAATGAAGTGGAGCAAGGCGCCAATCCACGCGACATTAAATTTAAATTAGCTGCAGAACTAATCGAGCGTTTCCATAATCGTCAGGCCGCAGATACCGCCCAAGCAGATTTTATTCAGCGTTTTCAAAAAGGTGCTGTGCCAGATGATCTTCCTGAAAAAACAGTGCAAACTAAAAATGGCAACATTGCAATTGGAAATCTTTTAAAAGATATAGGTTTGGTAAGTAGCACATCGGAAGCAATTCGCATGATTAAGCAGGGCGCGGTTAAAATCGATGGAAATAAAATTGAAGATCTAAAATTAGTTTTAACGGCAGGCACATCTGCAGTATTTCAGGTGGGGAAACGTAAATTTGCGAAAGTAAATTTAGAGTAGTAATTTATACAACTAAATCTTGAAATACTACGGGTGCGAGCAGAACAGATCATTAAACTTGTTAGTGCATGGACGCAAAGTCCTCAGTTTTATGCGTAATGCGGCTTAATTGTCACCGCAATTATTTTTGCTTTCTTAGCTAGTTAAGTTTTTAGTAGATATCTAAAGCCGCCTTCACGCCCTCCTCAGGCATGGACGATGGGTAAGTGGCGCACTTATATATGCCGTCTTAAAGGAGTCTTATTCTCACTTTTCGCAGTAATATTTTTGGGTATTACGGTTGAGTTAAGAGAGGCTACTGTTCAACAGTTTTGGTTGGCTCGAATTGCGCAAGGACTTGCGGTCGCAGTCTTGATCTATTCGATTATTTCGCAATTTGTAGAATCTGATGTTGTTAAGAAATATGTAAAGTGGATCATCATTCCCATTAAAGATCAAAAGTAACGTTATTCAATTGAATTTCAAGTTGCTTGTGGCGCCGATATGGAAAAACTGGTCGAAATTCTTAAAGAGCTAATGGCGAGTCACCCGCAAGCAAGTTTTGAGTGGTGCTGAAACAAGATTCGAAGCAAAGCAACGCGAAGTTAGGATATTCAATCTATCCGCCTGAAGAGGCTGATGGGTAATTGTGTGAACTTGTGAAAGTTTATTAGTAGAAATGCAGTCGTCTATTCGTCGTCGGCTAAATAGTATTGAATACCCACTACAACTCGAATTATTCTTTGCTTTGGCAAAACCTTATTGCCGTTACATAACGTTCTGTGGATTTAATCACACAAATGACTTCGCCAACTAAATAAGCTGAATTGATCATTTCAAAGGGCTAAAATATGCCTAAAATTGCAGCCACAGAGTTTTTTGTGGTCGTCGACATGATTGAATTAGATGGTACCCAGTAACGCTATTTGAAACTAGTTGTACTCTTTGCTTGACCTGGGCCTAAAGCCACCTATAATGCGCCCTCCGCAAACAACTATCCCGCCAAAAGTGGTCTAATTGTTTGCGGATTTTTTTGCCCTATCATTGACAGAAATAGGCTAAAAACATAAAATTAACTGTTGAACTTTGGATTCATACCAAAGTGGTTATTTAATAATTTAGAGATGACTTGTGTGGGCGCTTTGAAAGCGCCTTACTTTAGAGTAAGGGTGATAACCATTCAGATGAAGCAAGACATTAAGTTTCTTACGAGGCTTATTGGTTTGCATCGAAAAAATTGCGGAGTAATCCGCAGCATTTTTAAACTGAAGAGTTTGATCCTGGCTCAGATTGAACGCTGGCGGCATGCTTAACACATGCAAGTCGAACGGTAACAGGCCGCTGTGATCCCTTCGGGGTGAACTTGGCGCTGACGAGTGGCGGACGGGTGAGTAATACATAGGAATCTGCCCAGTAGTGGGGGACAACTCGGGGAAACTCGAGCTAATACCGCATACGCCCTACGGGGGAAAGCAGGGGATCTTCGGACCTTGCGCTATTGGATGAGCCTATGTCGGATTAGCTTGTTGGTGAGGTAAAGGCTCACCAAGGCAACGATCTG
>JAPUHH010000007.1 GCA_027297825.1 Gammaproteobacteria bacterium | reverse complement strand
AGCTGGAGAAAATCTCCAGTCACCTGTAAAAGAAACCACTAAAAAATTTGCAATTGTGTCTTTGAATACTTGGGCTAAGTCATTATCAAAGTCTAATGCGGGATCAAAATAATCTAATACTTTAGTCATGAGTAAATAGGTATTCGCATCAAATCGGTCTACAAACGACTTGCCTTGGTGACGTAGATAGCTTTCAACCTGAAATTCTACGTCAAACCCAAAATTAACCTTACCTTCACGCAAATCACGACCAAATTTTTCTCGCATCGCGTCATCAGAAAGGTAGGTGATATGTCCAAGCATGCGTGCAAGCATTAATCCCTGGCGTGGGATCGTATGATGTTCGTAATAACGCCCTTGATGGAAATCAGGGTCGGAAAATATAGATTGCCGTGCAACCTCATTGAAAGCGATGTTTTGCGCAGTGAGTTTGGGGGCTGCAGCAATGATTACCGCATGACGTAAACGTTCAGGGAAGTCGATGGCCCATTGCATTACTTGCATGCCACCTAAACTGCCACCAATTACAGCGGCCCATTGTTGAATACCTAACTCATCGGCTAAGTAGCTCTGACTTATTACCCAGTCGTGTACGGTCACCAGCGGGAAATCGGGTCCATATGGTGTATCAGTTTGAGGGTTAATGGTTGTGGGCCCACTACTACCCTTGCAGCCGCCTAAATTATTGGGGCAGACAATAAAATAACGATTGGTATCAAAGGGTTTGCCTGGTCCAATGCAGTTGTCCCACCAACCAGGTTTGCGGTCTTCCATACTGCAGTAACCCGCGGCGTGCTGGTCTCCAGAGAGCGCGTGGCAAATGAGTAGGGCATTGCTTTTGGCCTGATTTAATTCACCATAGGTTTCATAGGCTAGAGTGAACTCAGGCAGCGTGCGTCCGCAATCAAGAGGTAAGGATTTCTTGATGGTTTTGAATTGAGTCTTAACGAGACCTACAGAGTCCGCTGGGATAGAGTCAGGCATGTTAGTAATACTGGTTGCGTTGTTTGAAGTGTAATGAGTGCCTGAAGTGCGCGCAATCATTTAGTGCAGAAAAATTAATTAGAGTTGAATGGAATGTATAAAAATTTGTACACAATACAGGGTAATTAAAACCACCATTGCAGATAGATCAAGCATACCGATTGGTGGGATAAGTTTTCTAGCCGGACGTAATAAAGGCTCAGTTATTGAACGCAATACTGAGATAAGAGGATTATTTTGTGCGTGCATGTGAGGCGCAATCCAACTAATTATCACTAGAGCGAGAATCGCAAATATATATAGGTTTATGATTAAATCAATTAAGCCAAAAAATACTGGAATGAATAGTGAACCTAAGAATATTTTTTTACCAACCAGTAATCCGCGAATAAGTAGTTCTGTAAATTTAAGAGCAATAATTACCAACAGTGCCGCAGTATCTATACGACCGATACTGGGCATCCATCTTCTCAATGGTTGAAGTGCAGGGTTTGTAATCGATAAGATGAATTTCGAAAAAGGATTGTAAAAATCAGCACGAGTCAATCCCAACAGTATTCGAATAACCACTGCATATATATAGAGAGTGAATAAAATATGAATTAGGAAATCTAGTACGTTAATTAATGCATGCATATTTACTCAGCCTTTTCTGAGTTCGCTTCATCTGAATTAGTAAGGGCGTTTGTGCGGGCAAGCTGCTTTGCTTTTTGTGCCGCAATTGTAATTGCGGTATGAAATAAATTTTTCATACCACCTTGTTTTAATGCTTTAATCGCAGCTTCTGTGGTGCCCCCTTTTGAGGTTACAGCGCGTCGTAGCTCTTGAGGGGTTTTGCCGCTTTTTTGAATTAATTTAGCCGCACCCGCTGCAGTGTCAATAGTGAGTTGACGAGCTTGTGCAGCACTCAAGCCTAGCGATTGGCCGGCTTCTAGCATCGCTTCAATCACATAAAAGAAATAGGCTGGACCACTACCAGAAATTGCAGTCACTACATCTAACATGGCTTCTTGTTCTAGCCATAGCGTTGAACCCACGCTGTTAAGAATGTTTTGTGCAAATTCGCGTTGTTGAAGGCTTGCTTCTGAATTTGCAAACAGTCCAGTTGTACCGGATTGAACTAATGCGGGTGTGTTTGGCATGCAGCGTACGATAGGGAGTTCGCCACCCAGCCAGCCATCAATGTCACTGATTTGTATGCCTGCAGCGATAGAAATTATGAGAGGACGTGAGGCTTGGCATTGAGCTGCAATTTGTTCGCAGGCTGTACGCATCGTTTGTGGCTTTACTGCAAGCACCACGATATCTGCAAGAGTCAGCACGGCTTCAGTTTGTGTGAACACATTGCACTGCATAAATTGCTTCGCTAATTTCGCAGACATGGCTGGGTCAGAATCAATGATGCTTATATTGTTGGCTATCCAGTCACTGCTAAGTAAACCGCCTACTAAGGCTTGGCCCATATTGCCACCGCCGATGAAAACAATTTTTAAGTTTTCAAGATTTTGACTCATTTATCGAGTTGTCCGTTTTCCAAAAATTGATGTGCCAATACGCACGATCGTTGCGCCTTCGGCAATGGCCGACTCTAGGTCGCCACTCATGCCCATCGATAATGTATCAAGTTTGAGCCCTAATTGATGTAATTGTTCTAATTGACGTCGTAGTTGTGCAAAACGTTGGCGTTGTTCATCCTGATCGTTACAAGCTTGAGGGATTGTCATCAGGCCGCGTAAATTAAGTTGTGGAAGTTTTGCCAAAGATTCGGCTAAGGGTTGCACTTGTTCAATTGGCACGCCAGCTTTAGAAGCTTCATTATCTATATTGACTTGTATGCAAGTTTGAATGGGCGGTAAAAATTTGGGCCGTTGTGCATTCAGTCTTTCGGCAATAACTAAACGGTCAATACTGTGCACCCAATCAAAATGCTCTGCAATAAGCCGAGTTTTATTTTTTTGAATAGGGCCGATGAAATGCCAAATTAATTCTTTATCTGCGAGCGTGGTTATTTTTTCCACTGCTTCTTGGACATAACTTTCTCCAAATTGACTTTGGCCAGCGGCTTTAGCTGCAAGGATGTCTGCAATGGGCTTGGTCTTGCTAACTGCTAATAAACAAACGTCACCAGGGATGCGTTGATGTCTGATCTCTATCTGGTGAATGTCTGCTTTTACACTATTTATACGTGAACCTATTTGTGAGCTCATATATTTTTGCTTAGGCTTAGGCTGCGCTTTGAAGGGAAAAATTTGACAGTATTCTCAAGTGGCGCTACTAGCTTCGATAATTTTAAAATGAATCATATCAGGAAGCAGCTAGTCGCATGAATGATTCGGCTCGTCGTGAATCAAAGTCAAGTAGCAGCTCGCTAGCCCAACTACCTATATATTAGGTACCTAGAAACCAGACTGCCCTGACTCTAACTAACTGAGAGGGGTAGGGTTAATACAGGGAGTATTTATACACCACGCTTGTTCAACAGAGCCAGATTAAGGAGTATTCGTGGACATTTCTCAGTTACTTGCATTTAGTGTCAAAAACGGCGCATCTGATTTACATTTATCCGCTGGAGTGCCGCCGATGATTCGTGTGGATGGTGATGTTCGGCGCATCAATGTTCCTGCTATGGAGCATCGCCAAGTTCATGAAATGGTTTATGACATCATGAACGATAAACAACGTAAAGATTATGAAGAATTTTTAGAAACTGATTTTTCATTTGAGATTCCTGGCTTGGCACGCTTTCGTGTTAATGCCTTTATTCAAAACCGCGGTGCAGGTGCCGTGTTTCGAACCATTCCTAGCAATATTCTTTCTCTTGAAGATTTGGCATGCCCGAAAATTTTTGAAGAAATTTCAAGTTATCCACGTGGTTTGGTGTTGGTTACTGGCCCAACTGGCTCAGGTAAATCGACCACACTTGCTGCGATGATGAATCATAAAAATGAAAATGAATATAGCCATATTTTAACGATTGAAGACCCCATCGAATTTGTTCACGAAAGTAAAAAAAGTTTAGTTAACCAACGTGAGGTGCATCGCGACACTCTGGGTTTTAATGAAGCACTGCGTTCTGCATTACGTGAAGATCCTGATACCATTCTAGTAGGCGAGTTGCGTGACTTAGAAACGATACGCTTAGCGTTAACTGCAGCAGAAACCGGTCATTTGGTTATGGCCACTCTACATACAAGTTCCGCTTCAAAAACAATTGATCGTATTATTGATGTATTTCCAGGCACAGAAAAAGATATGGTTCGGTCTATGTTAGCAGCGTCATTGCGCGCGGTGATTTCGCAAACGCTATGCCGAAAAATTGGTGGCGGACGTGTCGCAGCACACGAAATTATGATTGGCACACCGGCAATTCGTAATTTGATCAATGAGGATAAAGTCGCACAGATGTATTCCGCGATCCAAACTGGAAATGCGACGGGCATGCAGACCTTAGATCAAAACTTAAAAGAGATCGTTGCTAAAGGCCTTATTGCACGTGAAGAAGCACGACGAAAAGCTGAGCATAAATCTGATTTTTAATCATGCCATTTAACAAACTTATAGTGGGAATTTAGTTATGGATAGAGATAAAGCCATCAGCTTTATGCATGACTTGCTGCGTAACCTGCTTGCAAAGGGCGGATCGGATTTATTTATAACAGTAGGTGCGCCACCCTCAATAAAAATTGATGGCAAAATGGTGCCTGTGACGAATCAACCGCTCACCTTGAGCCATGTTCAAGTGTTAGTGCGTTCGATAATGAACGATAAACAATCCAGGGAGTTTGAAGAAACGCAAGAATGTAATTTTGCGATCAGTCTGCCAAATGTGTCTCGTTTTCGTGTCAATACTTTTTCGCAGCGTGGCAGCCCAGGCATGGTACTGCGTGTGATTAGCACCGAGATTCCAAAGTTTGAAAGCTTAAAACTGCCACCCGTATTACGCGATATTTCAATGACCAAGCGCGGGTTGGTGATATTTGTGGGTGGCACCGGCTGTGGCAAATCTACTTCATTAGCTGCGATGGTAGGTTATCGAAATGAAAATAGTTTCGGACATATTGTTACAATTGAAGACCCAATTGAATTTGTGCATAAACATAGAAATTGCATTATTACGCAGCGCGAGGTGGGTATAGACACCGCCGATTATGGAATTGCACTTAAAAATACCCTGCGACAAGCTCCTGATGTCATTCTGATTGGTGAGATCCGTGACCGTGAAACCATGGAATATGCGATTGCGTTTGCGGAAACGGGGCACTTATGTCTATCGACATTACACGCAAACAGCACTAACCAAGCTTTAGATCGCATCATCAATTTTTTTCCTGATGAGCGCCGTGCTCAATTATTAATGGATCTTTCACTCAACTTAAAATCGGTGATCTCACAGCGTTTATTGCCAATCAAAGGCGATGAAGGGCGCATACCGGCTGTGGAGGTTATGCTTAATTCACCTCTAATGGCAGACTTGATTTATAAAGGCAAAGTACATCAGATGAAGGAGTTGATTGCCAAATCGAATGAGCTGGGCATGCAGACCTTTGATCAGCATCTATTTCAACTTATTGAGGCGGAGCTTATCACCATGGAAGATGGGCTGCGTAACGCAGACTCAGTCAATGACCTACGGTTACGCTTAAAATTGGAGAGCAAATCTTCTGTTGACGACGATTTGCTTGATGGAACCGATGGCTTAATGGTAGAAGAGACCTCTAAAGATGATGGTTTAATCGCCTCAATAAGAAGCGCTAAACATAGATGAATATAGACCCCTATCTTAAGTTAATGGTCGATCAAAATGCCTCTGACCTATTTTTTACCACCGGAGCTCCAGTGTGTACAAAGGTAGAAGGGGTTACGCGACGAGTCAGTCGTAATGTATTAGAGCCTGGTGTAGTGCGAACAATCGCCTTCAGCGTCATGGACGACCAACAAATAAAAGAATTTGAAATGACTAAGGAAATGAACCTTGGTATTTCGGTTGCCGGCGCCGGTCGATTTCGTGTCAACGTTTATTACCAACGCGGTGAAGTCTCGATGGTGATTCGCTATATTAAAAGCGACATCCCTGCACTAGAAGATTTGGGCATGCCACCCATTCTTAAAAAACTAGTAGCGCAAAAAAATGGTTTAGTCATCGTAGTGGGTTCTACGGGTTCTGGTAAATCCACTACCTTGGCAGCCATGATAGAGCATCGTAATAATGAGCAAACAGGCCATATTATTACCATTGAAGATCCTATCGAATATGCCTTCAGCCATAAAAAATCTATTATTGGGCAGCGTGAAGTTGGGCTCGATACACTTTCTTATGAAAACGCATTGCGAGAAGCGATGCGTGAGGCGCCTGATTTGATCATGATTGGTGAAGTGCGTGATAAGCAAACCATGGAAGCGGCTCTCACTTATGCAGATACCGGGCATCTATGTTTAACAACTTTGCATGCCATAAATGCCAACCAAGCGCTTGATCGAATCGTGAACTTATTTTCATCGAATGGAAAGGCGCAGGTTTTAATGGACTTGTCGCTGAATTTGCGTGGCATCATTTCACAACGTTTGGTTCCTAGTGAAGAAGGCGGCCGTGTTCCTGCGGTTGAAGTAATGATTAACACACCCTATATCTCGGATTTGATTAAACGTGGTGAAGTTGGTGAAATCAAAACAATCATGGAAAAGGGCGCAGCAGCAGGTATGCAAACCTTTGACCAAGCGTTATACGATTTATATAAAAGTGAAAAAATATCCCTCGATGATGCGTTAGGTCATGCAGATTCTCGCGGTAATCTCGAATGGCAGATTAACTTTGGTGGTGGAGTTAAAAGTGTTAGCGAAACCAGTGATAATTTACAGTTCCCCTCAGAGCCAGCAATATCAGCAAGCAATGGTAAAGCCAGTATCGAACCACCAACACTATCGGATTCTGTTATAGATGGAGAAGCATTAGATAGCCATATCGGTTTTGATGATCATAAGATTATGGATCATGTGTCATCGAATGATGATGTAGGTAGGCATGCAGAACCGAGCGAATCAATTATTGATGATGGGGATGGGAAAGATACAGGCTATTTAGATCGGTTGAAGTCGGTGTTTGGGGAGCAATAGATCTGATTTTCCACATAGAGACTGTTTAGTATTGTTTTCGCTCTCTCACACGGCCCATTTTTTTATTTAGCATCTATACTAGAGAGCAAGGTACTATTGTTTCGCCTTCTGAAAAAATAGGTGAGTAGGTAAACAAGTCCGCGTATTTTTTATGTAGATTGGGTAAGTGAATGTCTTCTTTCGGCTAAAAGCAGACATTCACTTTAATTAATAAACATTTTCTGCACTAAAAATCGGTCCATCTACGCAAACCCTTTTCATTGCCGTAACTTTGTTATTTTCTTTGTAAGGTACAACACAACCTGCGCAGCCGCCTACTGCACATGCCATGTGTTCTTCTAAAGATACTTGGCAGGGAAGTTGGTTGCGTTTGGCAAACTCGGCGACAGCTTTAAGCATTTTGGTTGGGCCACAGGCAAATACTTCAACACCATGTTGTATTTTGTAATCTAAGTTTTTAAACCAGTGTTCAGCAAGTTGATGTACATAGCCTTCAAAACAGCCTTGATAACCTTGCTGACTGGTTAAGCGTGAGGCGACCCCCCAGTCATCCAATAATGGCATGGCAGCAATGACGTCGCTCGGTATGTTTGGCACCAATATTTTTGAAGGTTTGGTGGTAAATGGGAACGGGATTTCTGATCCCATCATCACAAATGGGGTTAGGCTTGAGTTCTTTCGTAACTCATCCGCAAAAAATATCATCGGTGGAATGCCTACGCCGCCGCCTAGTAGTAAAGGATGCGTTGTGCGGTTACTCAGTATAAATGCATTGCCTATTGGACCTAAGCATTGAATAGTATCACCTGCTTTGCGGGTAGCTAACGCGGCGCTACCTTGGCCGACAATTTTATACAGAATATCGATAGTTCCGGTATTGGGGTCACTGCGCATGATTGAAAATGGGCGGCGCATTGTGAGTTGTTGATCGCATTGCAGATGTACAAAGTTACCGGCACGTGCGCGTTGGGCGCACTTTGGCGCATTTAATTTGATAACGTATTGCTGAGCCGCTAAAGATTCATGACTGATGACTGCAGCGCATTCTTCAAAAATGGTATTATGATGAGTCTTCAGGTGGATTTCCCCAGAATTAAGTTTGAACGTAGATGCGGAAAATTACGAATGATTTTTAAATATTAATTTACCATCAAGAATGGTGTGTGTAACGCGGCCGGTAAGTTGATCGCCTAACAGCGGGGTATTTTTCCCACGACTAAGTATAGTTTCACTGCTAACAGTCCAGTCGAGTTTTGAGTCAACAATACATAGATCTGCTCGTTCTCCTACATGCAGATTGCCAGCCGGAATTCCCAGAATTTCAGCGGGGCCTTGTGTGACTAGACGAATGCCTTCACACAAACTCAGTATATTTTTATGCACTAATTCAAGTATGAGCGGCAATAAAGTTTCTAGCGTAGAGCTGCCAGGTTCAGTAGATTGAAAAGGTGCCAGTTTGGCTTCAATTTCATGGGGTTGATGATCGGAACAAATCGCAGAGAAAGTGCCATTCTGTAAGCCTTCACGTAAACCTTCACGATCATCTCGTGTTCGATAGGGGGGTAGGTTATTGCACAAACCGTCAAAGTCTTGAAGATCTTGATCGGTTAAAAATAAATGCAGAATGCTGGTATCCGCAGTAATAGGTAGTTTGTCATAGCGTGCTCGTGCAATCATCTTGGCGGCACGCCGTGTAGAGATACGACAAAAATGTGTGCGTACATTTAGTTCTTCTATTAGTGCTAATTGAAAGGCTACGGCTGCAGTTTCAGCCGCTGCTGGAATCCCCGGTAAGCCTAGGCGTGAGGAGGTAAGGCCCTCATGGATACAGCCGTTATTCGCAAGATCGCGATCCATTGCATAAGTAAAAATAGTTAAGTCTTGGCTGGCTGCATATTCCATAGCATGGCGCAGCACCAGAGAATTTTTTATTGGACGCATAACATTGCTTACGCCAACACAACCTGCTGCTTTCAGGGCTGCCATTTCGCTTAAGCTTTCGCCTTGCAAGCCTGCTGTCAACGCACCGATTACATATACATGACAATGGCCACTATTTTGTGAGAGTTGTTCGATGAGTTCGATTTGCGCTGGAGAATCCACTACGGGGTCCGTGGTTGGCAAGCAAGCTAAGCTTGTAATGCCCGCTGCGGCAGCAGCAAGTGTTTCAGATTGTATGGTGGCTTTATGTTCTTGACCGGGTTCGCGCAAACTAGCCGAGAGTTCGACCAAGCCTGGCAACACAAGCTTGTTCGCAGCATCTATAGTTTGATCGGCTTGCCAGGCATCGGGTGGTTTGGCGATCGCTGCGACTTTGCCATCTGCAATGAAGATATTTGTGACTTGATCAATTTCATTTTTTGGGTCTACGAGATGACCGTTTAGAATTTCAAGATTCAATGGCCGCTCCATTTTGCTCTGGGCTTATTACCAGCGATAGAATCGCCATGCGTACCGCAATGCCGTATTTCACTTGTTGCAAAATAACAGACTGCGGCCCATCGGCGACTTCTGAACTAATTTCAACACCGCGATTAATCGGGCCGGGATGCATCACTAGCGCATCAGGCTTTGCTAATGCTAGACGTTCGGGTGTTAAGCCATAGAGTTGAAAGTATTCATGCTCGCTAGGTATAAAAGCACCTTGCATGCGCTCTTTTTGTAAGCGCAGCATGATAACAACATCCACATCATGTAAGCCTTGTTTGCAATCTTGGAAAACCTTCACGCCTAACTTTTCGACACTTGCGGGTAATAGTGTTCTGGGGGCGATGACCCGTACTTCTTTGGCACCTAAAATATTGAGTGCTTCAATCTGAGAACGCGCCACTCGTGAATGTAAAATATCACCCACAATTGCAACACTTAGATATGAAAAGTCTTTACGGAGTTTGCGAATCGTAAACATATCCAACATTGCTTGCGTAGGATGCGCATGTTTGCCATCTCCCGCATTGATGATGCTGACATGAGGAGCGACATATTTTGCAATAAAATCTGCTGCGCCACTTTCTGGATGTCTGACGATAAATACATCTGTATTCATCGCCTCAAGATTAAATAATGTGTCCAGTAAACTTTCGCCCTTAGTGGTGGCAGAGGTAGCTATGTTTATGTTTAACACATCTGCAGAAAGGCGTTTTGCGGCCAGTTCAAAGGTTGTGCGGGTTCGCGTGCTAGGCTCAAAGAATAAATTTACGATTGTTTTGCCACGCAGCAGGGGTACTTTTTTTACCGCTTGGCCGTCAACACTGGTAAATGATTCAGCGGTATCAAGAATATGAGTCAGTTGTTCACTACTCAGTTCCCTAATGTTTAGGAAATGTCGCATAGAATGTTTAATCAACAATTTCTAGTGTTAATGGGTCTGGGCCACTCAGTTTTACATGTTGTGTGGTGTTCAAAGTTAGAGAGTCTCCTACCACATCAGCTTGGATCGGTAGCTCTCTACCATCACGCTGTACTAGCATGGCCAAGCTTACGGATGCGGGACGGCCGTAGTCAAAAATTTCATTTAATGCAGCGCGTACGGTGCGCCCGGTATGTAAAACATCGTCGACTAAAATGATGTGTCGATCATCAACGCTTAATGGTAATTGTGATGGCTTAACGGTGGGTTGAATGCCTGTGCGACTGAAATCATCTCGATAAAATGTGATATCTAGAATACCAAGTTCATTCTTATTATTCAGTAATGCCATTAGATGTTTGGCTACCCAAACCCCACCTGTACGTATGCCAATAAATATTGGTTTGCGTATATTATTTTTATCCATATAGATGCATAGGTCTTTGGCAAGCTTTTCTAACAATTGCTGAGCATTTGGATTGTTCATAGTCGTCTTAAGTAAAATGCTAAGTCATGCGTTGGTTTTATTTATAATGCGATCTAGATTTGCTGATAACCATGAATTTAAAATGATAGCTGCCGAGGCCTTGTCGATATCAGTTTTTTTGATTTTTTTGCGTTGACCTTTGCAGCGCATATCTTTCAGTATTTCGTAGGCAGTAGCGGAAGAGTATGCCTCATCGATAGTATCTACTGGTACATGGTAACGTGTTGTTAAATTATCACAAAAGTTGCGTATTTTTTTCTTCAAAAGGTTGTTGTTTTGTGTGTTGTGTTCGACACAGCCAACGATTAATGTGCTGGGTTGCCATTCTTTTATAATCTTATCGATTTCGTCCCATGGAATCCCTTGTGTATTGGCGCTAATAGTGGTTAGTGGGTTGGCGGTACCTATATTTAAGACACCAACTGCAACTCCTATTCTGCGTTCACCATAATCAAAACCAATTACACTAGACATGTGTATATTTTAGGTAGCACCTAGTCAGGACAGGCGCATTGTTGAATGCATACTTATGCATGTCCAGCTTCATTAGAGATCAAGTGTAGATCGATGCCAAGTTTGTTCGCTGCCGTTTCCCAACGTTTTTCTACCGGTGTATCAAACACTATCTTGGCTTCGTAAGGCACTGTTAGCCAAGCGTTATCGGCTAATTCTTGCTCTAATTGTCCCGCTCCCCAGCCAGCATATCCAAGAGCTACAATTGAGTTCTTGGGGCCTTTGCCTGTGGCGATATCTATTAATATATCTTCGGATGTAGTGAGCTTTAAATCGTTATCAATAATATGTGTGGATTCCCATGCTCGATCTGAGTCATGCAAAATAAAGCCACGGTTTATCTGTACGGGGCCGCCGGCAAAAACCAGGTGAGTATTTGAGGTATCTGCGCTTGCATTCTCGATTTCCTCGCGATCGAATAGTTCTTCTACGGACATGGAAGTAGGTTGGTTTATGACAATGCCCATGGCGCCATCTTTGCTATGTTCGCAGATCAAGGTGACCGTGCGAGAGAAATTAGGATCTTGTAAAGACGGCATCGCAATTAGCAAGTGCTTTGTTAGCGGCTCTGTTAAAAGTGCTGGCATACTATTACTTGGTGAGCAAGGTGTTGTCTTTGCCGAATAGCCATGTGCGAGTCACCATTAATTGGTCGTAACTATCGCGCATTTCTTGGGGGAATGGCTTGTATGGGGCTGCTATACGAACAATTTTTTTCGCAGCTTCGTTGAGGATTGATTTTCCAGCGGATGATCGAATTTCCATTTTTATTACACCCCCATCTTGGTTTAAAAGCACACCCAGTATCAATGTCCCAGATAGGTGCTCTTGTCTAACCTCATCGGGATAATTTAAATTACCAATGCGTTCTACTTTCTCTACCCATTCATGCACATAGCTGGCTTCGGCTGCCGTTTTTGCACTTAAAGTGTCTATGTAGTTGATTCTAGGACGCTTGGCATAATCCTGCTGCTGCTGGCTTACTTCTGCTACCAGTTTTGCCAGCTCTAGTCGTTGTGCGGCGAAAACTTCTTGAGAGAGTCGCTCAGTACGGTCTTTTTTATCTACAGATTCTTCTGCATTGACTGAAGTCTCAGCGCGGTTTTGCGAGAGAATAAGATCTTGTTGTTGGTGGTTTTTGGACTGTGAAGTTTCATTAGGACTCATTCGAACCGGCGCAATACCTTCTGTTTCTAGCAAACTTGTACCGGTGAAAGGTGCAGAAGGATGATGGGTGGAATCGGTGCTGCCGCTGGCTAATTGATTCTCGCTCGCAATATGTGTGGCATCCGTTGGGGCCTGGTGTGTTTTGGTTAGCACCATGGTGACTTCAAGCATAGAAGCTTGGCTAGGGTCGCGACTGAAATGGATGCCAAAGCCAAGACCGAGAATCAGCATGGCATGCAAGATGGTGGCAAAAAATAAACTGAAGCCGAGTCGATCAGAGGAGGTGACTTGTACTGTACTAATTACGGCTGCCATAAAATCGATACATCGGTGCAAATGCTCATTGAGGGGTTTATTGTACTGGTCGATAGCCTAGATGCCATCATACCTGTATTTAAATTGATCTGTTCAGCACCACCACCACTAAGGTAAGCAATTCAATAGCCAGGCAAGCGGGTAGCCTATAAAAACCGTTTCTTTAATATTATCGATAGGCAGCTAGCCTAGTGCAAGTCGGTTTTCGATCGCATCGAATAATGTTGCGCAAATATTTAAATTGAATGTCTTGTCTAGTTCGCGGATTCCTGTCGGGCTAGTGACATTGATCTCGGTTAAGAATTCACCTATTACGTCGATGCCTACAAAACTTAATTGCAGCGCAATTAGCTCAGGTTTAAGTTGTGCACAAATCCACCGATCTCTATCGTTAAGTTCAACTCCCGTGCCAGTGCCACCCTTGGCTAAATTAGCGCGTAATTCTCCTTTTGCAGGAACCCTTAATAAGGCATAGGGGATGGGTTCGCCGTCGATCAGTAATATGCGTTTATCACCTTGTTTGTAGGCGGCAATAAATTGCTGCGCCATTACAGTTCGGTTGCCGGAGTGCGTTATCGTCTCGATAATCACATTGCGGTTTGGATCATCATGCTGAATACGAAAAATAGACTCCCCAGCCATGCCATCCAGGGGCTTGATTACAATCTCTTGATGCTCATCAATGAAGCTATTCAGCACTTGTTTTTTTTGACTAACCACTGAAGGTACGGTGCATTCCGGAAAACGTGTGGCCAGTAATTTTTCATTGGCACTGCGCAGACCACTTGGATGGTTAATGACCACAGTACCTAGTTCCTGCAACCGATCTAATAAATAGGTTGTATAGATGTATTCCATGTTGAAGGGAGGGTCTTTACGCATTAATACCGCATCGAGTTCACTAAGGTCTCTTAGGACTGAGTCTTGCGCGTTATACCAATGGGATTTGTCATCCTGTACCGAAATTTGTGCCGTTTGACCCATGACCTTATTGTCAACGAGGTGTAGGTCTGATGATTGTAAGTTATGAATTTGATAAGCGCGTCGTTGTGCTTCTAGAAGCATCGCGAAAGTACTGTCTTTAGTTACATTTATCCCTTCTATGGGATCCATGATGACGCCTAATTTTACAGTCATGAAGGTATACCTCGTCAGTGATAACACCGCATATATCGGAAGCTTGTTGTCCTATATCGTGCAGCTGGCATGGTTGCATGTAATGCCTCTCGCGCCTTGCTAGATAAGCGCTTACGGTGGGAGGTCTACAGGATAACGTTCTGATTATCAAGACTAGTCAGATTAAAAAAGTTCTAGGAAATAGATATGCAAGACACTGGTTTAGCACTAAGTGATTCGGATGATGTGAATGGCAGCGATTCGGTTGATGTGAATGGCAGTGCATCGGGCGCTCTAAAAGTAATGGTGATTGACGATAGTAAGACGATTCGAAAATCAGCAGAATCTTTATTAACCAAAGAAGGCTGTGAAGTTGTCACCGCAAATGATGGTTTTGAGGCGTTAGCAAAAATTGCAGAACACCACCCTGATTTAATATTTGTTGATATTATGATGCCACGCCTAGATGGATATCAAACTTGTGCGCTTATAAAAAATAATCGACTTTTCAAATCCACACCTGTGATCATGTTATCGAGTAAAGACAGTATTTTTGACAAAGCAAGAGGCAAAATTGTTGGTTCTGAGAAGTATTTAACCAAGCCCTTCACAAAAGATGATTTGCTTAGCGCGATTGCTGAACATGGCAATAAACAATAATAAATCCGAAGTTTAATATGGCACACATTCTTATTGTTGACGATTCACCCACTGAACGTCATTTTATTTCAAAAGTTTTAGAACAAACTGGGCACCAAGTTTCAACTGCAGACAGTGGCGAACAAGGTATTGAGGCCGCAAAGACGACGCACCCTGATTTAATTTTGATGGATATTGTTATGCCAGGCATGAATGGGTTTCAGGCCACTCGTCAAATTACGCAAGCCCCTGAAACCTCAAGCATACCCGTGGTGATGGTGTCTACAAAGAGTCAGCAAACCGATAAAGTATGGGCCACTCGCCAAGGCGCAAAGGGTTATTTGGTTAAGCCTGTAAATTCTGAAATGTTGATTAGCTCAATTAAGTCATTTTTAGCGGCTTGATGAACTAATGCAGGCTACTCCCGACTCAACTGCATTTGAGTATTTATTATTTATTGATCGCAAATGTGCTGGGCAACAAGGCGGCTTAGTCCAACAAGAGTCTGATGCAAGTTATGCGCATGGCTTGGCATTTCATCTTGGCTCGCATCAATACATCATTCCCATTACAGATATCGATGAGATCATAGCGTTGCCCGATTTTACCGGTATTCCGCGTGCACCCAGTTGGTTAAAAGGTGTTGCAAATGTAAGAGGAAATCTAGTTACCTTATTGGATCTTCACGATTATATATTTGGTATCGCATCTAAAGCTGAAGCTCGTTCAAAACGAACATTACTTGTAAAACAAGAGTCGCATTATTATGGATTGGTGATCGATTCTATTATTGGTATGAAATCCTTCCATCAGGATCAGGGCAGTGATCAAGTGCCAGAAGGGTTTGATGCCGATTATCTTGAACACATTAGTGCATTCTATTCTTTGGGTGAAGAATGGTTTGCTGCATTATCCGTTAATAATTTATTGTCAGACGAACGCTTTAAGAAATTGGCTAGCAGAGCCTAGTTTAAAGAACCTCTGATCGATTCATGAGCTTGTAGCTTGCCCAAACTGTCAAGCTTCAACGTCGCACCCCAAGGGCATTTCTTGCCGAGCACAAAATTTGGCAATCGCTCCTTGCATGGCCCTACCACCTGCATCCATGCTGTCTCATAATAGTTTGCTATTACGTGGAATTCGCGTCTTGAATC